>JAJECB010000318.1 GCA_022822245.1 Gammaproteobacteria bacterium | reverse complement strand
GGGTGGTTGGCGCCCATCTCCACCACCGCCCGCCGGTGCTCCGAACCGAGTCCGAAGAGCGTGTCCGAGAGCCCGATGTCCGTATTCAGGTTGCCGGCGGTGCAGAGCGTCGCGTGGCGCCGGCGGAGGATCGACGCGATCATCTCCTTCACGGTGGTCTTGCCGTTGCTGCCGGTCACCGCGACGAAGGGAACATCGAAACGGCCGCGCCAGTCGGCGGCGAGCCGCCCGAGGGCCCGTCTCGAGTCCTTCACGACGAGCCGCGGCAGCCCCGCGGCGGAAGGAATCTCCGTGACCGCGGCCACCGCGCCCGCGCGCGCCGCCGCGTCGACGTGGTCATGCCCGTCGAAGTTGGGTCCGCGAAGGGCGAAGAAGAGGGTCCCGGCGCAGTCGCGCCGCGAGTCGGTCGAGACCCCGCGGAACCGGACCTTGTCGTCGCCGCCGCGTCCGGGAGACGCGCCGAGCACCGACCGCGCTTCGCCGAGCCCCATCCGGATCATCCGACAGTCCTCCCCACCCGCCGGGCGAGGGCCTCGCGCGCCACCGCGAAATCGTCGAAGGGACACCGTTCGCCGCCCACCTCCTGGGTCGCCTCGTGCCCCTTGCCGGCGACGAGCACGAGGTCGTCCGGCCCCGCGTCGGCGACGGCGGCGTGGATCGCGCGGCGCCGGTCGGGCTCGATTTCCACCCTTGTGCCCGCCGTCCCCGCGAGGATGTCGTCGATGATGGCGCGCGGGTCCTCGCCGCGGGGGTTGTCGCTGGTCACGAACAGCCGGTCCGCGCCCCGCGCCGCGGCCGCCCCCATGAGGGGGCGCTTGCCCCGATCGCGCTCGCCTCCGCATCCGAACACGATCCGGATCTCTCTCTTCGCCAACGGCCGAAGGGAGGCGAGCACCGCGCTCAGCGCGTCCGGGGTGTGGGCGAAGTCGACGTAGACCGCGGGCGCCGACGGGTCCGGCGGACCGGGGCGGACCGGCTGCAGACGTCCCCGAGGGGGTTCGGCCGCCGCGAGTCCCGCCGCGGCCCGCTCCAGGGGGACGTTCAACGCGATGAGGACCGCGAGGCCGGCGAGCAGGTTGTAGGCGTTGAACCGGCCCACGAGCGGGCTGTCGACGACCGCCCGGCGGGGTCCGTGCGCGACTTCGAGGCGGGTCCGGTCGGGGCGGCCCGGTTCGATCCGGCCGCGCACCTCGGCGTCCGGGTCCTCGAGCGCGTAGCCGAGCCGAAACGGCGGGCCGTCCCCCGACGCGAGAATCGCCCGTCCGAGCCGGTCGTCCGCGTTGATGACCGCCGCCTCGAGCTCGGGCCAGGTGAACAGCCGCCGCTTCGCCGCCGCGTACGCCGCCGCGCTCCCGTGGTAGTCGAGGTGGTCGCGCCCGACATTGGTGAGGCAGGCGACCCGGAACCGGACGCCCGCGACCCGGCCCTGCTCGATTGCGTGCGACGAGACCTCCATCGCCACCCGGCGCACCCCTCTGCGCCGCATCGCGTCAAGCTTGCGGTGCACGTCGAGGACATCCGGAGTGGTAAGCGGCGCGTCCTCCAGCGCCCCCGGGATCCCGTGGCCGAGGGTGCCCATGACCGCGCAGGGCCCGCGGCCGGGCTCGATGGCGTCGAACGCCCGGGCGACGCAGTGGGCGACCGTGGTCTTCCCGTTGGTTCCGGTAATCCCGACGACATCCATTCCCGCGGAGGGCGCACCGTGGAAGCGGTCGGCGGCCCGGCCGATGACACGAGACAGATCGTCGGTCTCGACGAGCTCCGGGCACGCGCTCGAAACAGCCCCGGGAGGTGCGACTATCGCGACCGCGCCCGCCTCGAGCGCGGCGCCGATGTACCGCGCTCCGTCGGTTCGCAGGCCCGGGCGGGCGAAGAACACGAAGCCCGGCTTCACCCGGCGGCTGTCCGCCGCGAGGCCGCGTACCGGTGCGTCGCCCGGCAGGCCGGGGGGCAGGCCGAGCGAATCCGAGAGAAGCGTGCGGACGTCCATGGTGGCCCCGCCTACCCGCGCGAGTCCTGGACCAACGCGTAGTTCTCCGCCCTGGCATCGCGGGGCGGGGTGGTGGCCGAGTCGGGGGGAACCGCATTGAGGCGCAGGGCGTCCGACATTACGGTCTTGAACACCGGAGCCGCGACCTCCCCACCGTAGTACTTCTTGCCCCGGGGCTCGTCGATCACCACCGCCACGACGAACCTCGGGTCGCTGACCGGCGCGAGGCCGGTGAAGAGAGAAAGGTAGCGCCGCTTCGCGTAGCCCCCCGCAATCGCCTTGCGCGACGTGCCCGTCTTGCCCGCCACGCGGTAGCCGACGATGCGGGCACGACGGCCGGTTCCGTCGTTCGCCTCGACCACCGCTTCGAGCATCTCGAGCACCTCGCGGGCGGTCGCCGCCGACATGACCCGCCGGGCGGCCGAGGTGGGACTGACCGCGATGGAGCCGCCCGACTCCAGACGAAGATCCACCCGTTCGCCCTGGTTGGCGAACACGGTGTACGCGCGGGCGAGCTGGAGAGCGGTCACCGCGAGTCCGTACCCGTAGGAGAGGGTGGCGCGCTCGAATTTTCCGAACCGCCGCGAACGCCTGAGGATCCCGGGAGTCTCCCCGACCGCCCGGCTCCCCGACGCGCTGCCGAAGCCCGCCCCGGAATAGGTGTCCCACAAGGTCTCGGGTGGCGTGCCGAGGGCGATGCGGCTCACCCCGACGTTGCTCGAGAGCCGGATCACCCCCGCGACGTCGAGCACCCCCAGGTCTCGCCGGTCGCGCACCACGTTCCGGCCGACCCGAACGAATCCGGGCGAGGTGTCCACCTCGGTCCGCGGATCGAAGGCGCCGGATTCGAGCGCCGCGGTGACCGCAAAGGGCTTGACCGTCGAGCCGGGCTCGAACACGTCGGTGACCGCCCGGTTGCGGGTCGCCGGGCCGGTCCGCTTCGCCGGATCGTTCGGGTTGTACGAAGGCTGGTTGACCATCGCGTGGATCTCGCCCGTGCGGGCGTCGATCACCACCACCGAGCCGGCCGATGCCCGATGGTGGGCGACGGCTGCCTTGAGGGCGCGGTAGGCGAGCGACTGGAGGCGCAGGTCGATGGTCAGGTAGACGTCGTGCCCGGGCCGGGCGGAACGCACGTTCTGGACGTCCTCCACGCTACGGCCAAGGCGATCCTGGATGACCTGCTTGGCGCCCGAGACCCCGCGAAGCACCGAGTCGTACGCGAACTCCACCCCTTCCTGCCCCTCCCCGTCGATGTCGGTGAAGCCGACGACGTGGGCGGCGACCTCCGCCTCGGGGTAGTAGCGCCGGAACTCGCGCTCGAAGTAGACCCCCGGGATGGCGAGGGCCCGGGCGCGTGCCGCGGTGTCCGGGTCGACGTGGCGACGCAGGTAGACGAAGGAGCGCTCGGCGCGTTCCATGAGCCTGGCGTCGAGCCCGGACGGGTCGAGCCCGATCGCCGCAGCCAACTCGGGCCAGCGCTCGCGGGCGTGGACCGCTTCGCGCGGGTCCATCCATATGGACTCGATGGCGGTGCTCATGGCGAGCGCGGTGCCGTGGCGGTCCCGGATCACCCCGCGCGGGGCATGCGAGCTCACCGTGCGGACGTGCCGGGCGGCCCCCTCGTCGCGCAGGAAATCCCCCTGGTTCATCTGCAGGTACAGAGCCTTGCCGAGCAGTCCGACCGCGCTCACCGCGAGCACCGCCATCACCAGGCGGACCCGCCACCGGAGCGGCAATGGGCCGATCGGCCGGCCCAGCCCTTCGACGCCGATCCCTGGCCGCTTCGACTGAGGAATGCGCATGCCGTCAGTACTCGAGGTTGACGATGGCCATGCGTCCGGGATCGGGACGATCCATTCCGAGGCGCCGTTCCGCCTCGCTCCGGACCCGGTCATGGGAGGCCAGGTAGCCGCTCTCGAGCTTGAGCTGGCCCCAGTTGACGTTGAGCTCGTCGCGCACCCGCTCGAGCGCCTGGAGCTCCACGAACAGCTTGCGGCTCTCGTGCTTGGCCACGACCACGAGGAGCGCGCTCAGCACCAGGAGGACCAGCGCCGCCGGCCAGAACACGGCGCGTGCCGCGGCTAAAGCCCGCATTCCGGCAACCTCTCGGCGATCCGAAGCACGGCGCTGCGACAGCGCGGATTGGCGGCGACCTCGTCCGGCGACGGCCGCACCCGGTCGGCCACGATCCGCAGGCGCGGCCGGCGCATGGAGGGAAGGCCCCGGGGACCCGGCACCTCCCTCGACTCCGTTCTCAGGAAGCGCTTGGCCACCCGGTCCTCGAGGGAGTGAAAGCTGATGACGGCGAGCCGGCCGCCTGGCCGCAGGACGTCGACCGCAGCGGGCAGAGCCGCCTCGAGGCACTCGATCTCCCGGTTCACGTGGATGCGAAGCGCCTGAAAGGTGCGGGTCGCGGGGTGGATGGCCGCGTCGCGCGCGAGCGCGGCACGTTCGACGACGTTCGCGAGATCGGTCGTGGTCTCGAGCGGCCGCGCCCGCACGATGGCCCCGGCGATCCGGCGCGCGTGCCGCTCCTCTCCGAAGCGCGCAATCACGCCCGCAAGCTCCCGTTCCGAGGCGCGGGCCAGCCACGCGCCGAGCGGCTCGCCCTCGCCGGGGTCCATCCGCATGTCGAGCGGCCCTCTGGCACGGATCGAGAAGCCACGGGCGGGGTCTTCGAGCTGCGGCGAGGAGACCCCGAGATCGAAGAGCACGCCGTCGACGCGGCCGGTGAGATCCCGCTCGCCGCAGATGCCTCGCAGGGCGTCGAAACGAGAATGCACCACCTCGAGGCGCGGGTCGCGGAGGCGACGTCCCGCCCGGACCGCGTCGGGATCGCGATCGATCGCCACCACTCGACCCGTCGGACCCATCCGGGAGAGAATCGCCCCGGTATGACCGCCCCGGCCGAACGTGCAGTCGACGACGGAGGCCGCGCGACCCGGCGCAAGTCCCTCGAGCACCGCCTCCACCAGTACCGGTACATGGTGCATGGTTCACCGGCTGATGGACAGGAGCCCGGGCGAAGGATTGGAGAGGAGCTTGCCGATGGACGCGATCGAGTCCTCGCGCCACTTGTCGTGCTTCTCCTCGTCCCAGAGCGCGAACTCGCGGCCCTGCCCGACGATTTTCGCCCGCGCCCCCAGGTTTGCGAACCTGCGCAGGGACGGCGGAATGACGAGCCGTCCCTGGCGGTCGAGCTCGACGTCGTTGGCATGGCCAATCAGCATCTCGGCAACCTTCCGCGCCTCCCAGTCGAACGGTCCGACCTGGTTCAGCTTGTTTTCGTATGTGTCCCACTCCGCGGCCGGGTACACCACCAGCCACCGGTGATGCTCGATGTCCGGAGTCAGCCCGATGGTGAGGGTCAGCCGCACCGGCTCTCCCCATCGTTCCATCAGGAGCGCGCGATAGCCCTTCGGGATCGCGAGCCGCCCCTTGTCGTCGATCACGATGCTGGATTCGCCTCGGAACATGTCCGCCGCGCCCGTGCCCTCGCCAATTTCGTGGGTGTGGATTCCATTTTATACCGCAAATCTCCACTAATCCCCACTTGAAATTGACTGTTATCACCTCACATGACCCCTGTCAAGGCGCCGTAACGGAAAAATTGGGGGGGTTCGAGTAAGCCCGCTGTCGCGGGAAACAGCATTGAAGGCGTGAGGCAAAGAAGAGTACGTGGCCAACCGAAATAATTTGATTCAATCAATTACAAAAGTATTGTCAGAAATGAAATCAGATTAGCACGGACCGAGTGCGGCGCGTTCTTGCCCGCGGGCGGCGGATCGACGGCCAGATGCCCGCCTGCCGGAGCGCCGGTCCGGCCTCCCGGGTGCGCCGCAAGGCCGTCCGTGCGACCTCGCTCCCCGGAACGGGACGGACGGGCGCACGCCCCACAAGACCCCACCTCGCCCTCCGGGCCGGATTGGCCCGAGTCGAGCGGGAACGCCTGCTTCCCGCGAGCGCGGGCACCTTTCCCCGTGCCTCCGCGAGGCCGGCGCTCCGGGAAGTCTGCGCGCCGGACTCCGACGTCGTGCGCGATCGGGTGTCCGGAGCAGCCGGAGGAAGGGAGTGGGACGGGAGCCGGCCTGTAAGCCGGGTTCTGTCGAGGGCAGCCATTCATCTGGGACGCGCGTCGCCGCGCACCTCGTGCGACCTACCCGGGAGCGGCGCGGGCCACGCCTGTCGCTCCCCTATTTGGTCTTGCTCCGGGTGGGGTTTACCCTGCCACCGGTGTTACCACCGGCGCGGTGCGCTCTTACCGCACCTTTTCACCCTTGCCCGCGCTCGGCGGGCGGTTTGTTTTCTGTGGCACTTTCCGTGGGCTCGCGCCCCCCAGGCGTTACCTGGCACCCTGCCCTGCGGAGCCCGGACTTTCCTCCCCGCCGCGAGACGCGGCGCAGCGGCTGCCCGGCCGACTCCCGCCGCGCCAGTATCCGCCTCACGGTTCCGCTCCGCAACCGGGAACCGGGGTCGGATTGGAATTCCGCGGTCCTCATCCGGTTGGCGCACGGGAGCCCGAATTTCCACTCCGACCCCGCTCTTCCTGCTCGTCCCGGCGGTCGAGGGCAAGCCGATAGAGGCGCTTGCGCGGCACCCCGGTCGCGCGGGCCGCGAGATCCACCGCCTGGCGCAGGGGCAGGTCCTCGAGCAGAACATGAAGGGTCCGCTCTGCCGCGGCCGGGATCTCGCGCCCCCGCTCCCGGCCGGCGACCACCAGCACATACTCTCCCCGGGGCGAGCCCAACCGGGACGCGGCCTCCGCGAGGGTGGTGCGAATGATCGTCTCGTGCCGCTTCGTGAGCTCGCGCGCGATGACCACCCGCCGCCCGCCGCCGAACGCGGCGCACATGGCCTCGAGGGAGGCGGTGACCCGATGCGGCGCCTCGTGGAAGACGAGCGTCCGCAGGTCGTCCGCCAGCGCCTCGAGCCGGGCGGCCCGCGGCCCCCGCGCGGCGGGAAGGAAGCCCTCGAAGGCGAACCGTTCCACGGCCAGCCCGGCGACGGACAGCGCGCACAGGAACGCGCTCGGTCCGGGTACCGGCACCAACTGGATCCCCGCCTCCGCCGCGGCGCGCACGAGCACGAACCCCGGGTCGCTCACGAGCGGAGTCCCCGCATCGCTCACGAGGGCGAACGAAGTTCCGGTGAGAAGACGGTCGAGGATCTCCGGCGCGCGGCGCCGCTCGTTGTGCTCATGGAGGGATTCGAGACGGGCCGCAATCGCGTGGTGGGCGAGCAGCCGTCCGGTATGCCGGGTGTCCTCGGCGACCACGACGTCGACCGCGCCGAGCACGGTCCGCGCCCGCTGTCCGAGGTCGGCGAGGTTCCCGATCGGGGTCGCGACGACGTAGAGGATGCCCGTGCCTCCCTCCCCCGCCCGGCCCGCCGGGGCGTGCCCCTCCCCCGCGGGGCCGGCGCTCATTGACATGTCCCACCTCCCGGCGAATACTTCCGGCGCCCGAGGCACCCCATGATTAGCGTACCGCGAATTGCCGCCATTCTTGCCGCCGGGTACCTCGCGGCCGCCATTCTTGCCGGGTGCGTGCAGGAATCCGGAACCGCTTCCACTCCTCCCGAGCCCGAGGTCTCGGAGCCGTCCGACCTCGCGCGGGAGGGGCGACACGAAGAAGCGGCCGCCGCATGGCTCGCCGAAGCCGCCCGTGCACCCGCGGAGGCCGCGCCCGCGCTCCGGCTCCGCGCCGCCGACGCCTGGTGGAAGGCCGGCGACTCCGCCCGCGCCGGCGAGACCGCGCGCGCAATCGACCCCGCCGGGCTGACCGCCGGGGACCGTACCCGCCGCTCGCTTCTGCTCGCCCGCGCCGCTCTCGCGCGCGGCGCGGAAGAGGATGCCTTCGCCGCCCTCCCCTCTCTCGAGG
>JAJECB010000363.1 GCA_022822245.1 Gammaproteobacteria bacterium | reverse complement strand
CTCGCCGCGATCGCCCTGTATCCGCTCCAGTTCTACGTCATCCCGAAGCTCCAGCGCCGCGTGAACGCGTTCGCCAAGCAGCGGGTGCGCCTCGTGCGCCGGCTCTCCGACCGGATCGGGGAGGCGGTGTCCGGGGTCCAGGAGATCCACGGCAACGACACCTCCGCCTTCGAGCGTGCCGGCATGTCCGCCGCCCTCGGCGAGATCTACACGGTGCGCCTTCGCATCTTCATCTGGAAGTTCGTCATCAAGTTCCTGAACAACTCCATCAACCACCTCGGTCCGTTCTGCTTCTATTCGATCGGCGGCTACCTCGTCATTCAGGGCCGCCTCGAGATCGGGACCCTGGTGGCCGCGATCGCGGCCCACAAGGACCTCGCCGCGCCGTGGAAGGAGCTGCTCAACTACTACCAGCGCCGGGAGGACGCCCGCATCAAGTACGAGCAGGTGGTCTCCCAGTTCAATCCCCCGGGGATGCTCGAAGAATCGCTCCAGCTCGGCACTCCCCCGGCGGGCGCCCGGGTCGAGGGCGAGCTTGCGGCCTCCGGCCTCACCCTCCGGGACGACACCGGGACGAGCTTCCTCGAAGGGGTGTCGATCACCCTCCCGGCCGACGCGCGGGTGGCGGTGGTCGGCGCTCCGGGAAGCGGCCGGGAGGAGCTCGCCCTCGTGCTCGCCCGGCTCATGAACCCCACCTCGGGGGCGCTCACCATCGCCGGGGAACGGGCGGACCGGCTGCACCAGGGGGTGACCGGGCGCCGCCTCGCCTTCGTCGGCCCGCAGGCGTTCCTGTTCAACGCCACGGTCCTCGACAACCTCCTCTACGGGCTCAAGCACATGCCTTCTCCCGATGCCCGGCCGGACCCTCGCTGGGCGGCGGAAGCGGCGGAAGCGGCGGCGGCGGGGAACTCGACGGACGACGTGAGGGGAGACTGGATCGACCGCGAGGCGCTCGGCGGCGAGCTGTTGCCGAGGCTGATCGAGGTGCTGGAGACGGTCGAGCTCGACGGCGACGTCTTCGAGCTCGGCCTTCGCGGCACCGTCGATGCGGAGGGGGATCTCCGCGCGCGGCTTCTCCGGGCGCGCCAGGCGTTCCGGGACCGGGTCGCGGACCCTTCCCTCTCCGCGCTCGTCGAGGGCTTCGACGCCGGCCGCTACAACGACAACGCCACCGTCGGCGAGAACCTCCTGTTCGGGAC
This sequence comes from Gammaproteobacteria bacterium, assembly GCA_022822245.1. Next base: position 4,037 of record JAJECB010000363.1, on the reverse strand, counting down.
CCCGGTCGGCGAAGGGTTCGACATGGAGCGGCTTGCCGAGAACCCCTGGGTGATGGAGGTCCTCGAAGCGGAGGGGCTCGTTCCGCGCCTGCTCGAGGCCGGGCGCACCGTCGCGGCCACGATGCTCGAGCTGTTCTCGGACCTGCCTGCCGGCCACCCCTCGTTCGAGCGCTTCAGCTTCATCGACGCGGACGATCTCCCGGAGCTCCAGGCGGTGCTCGACCGGGTTGCCCAGGACGGCGTCGACCGGCTCGGGGAGGAGGACCGCCGCCGGCTGCTGTCCCTTCCGTTCCTGCTCCAGCCCGCGCGGCACCGGCTCGGGGTGGTCGACGACGACCTCCGGACGCGGCTCCTCGCCGCCCGGCGCCGGTTCGCGGCGAGCATCCCGGAAGCGCTCCGCGACCGGATCCAGTTCTTCGAGGTGGACGGCTACAACGCCGCCGCCTCCATCCAGGACAACATCCTGTTCGGCAAGGTCGCCTACGGGCAGGCGCGGGCGGCGGCACGCGTCAAGGGCCTGGTGACCGAGGTGATCGACGAGCTCGATCTCCGGTCCGCGGTGATCGAGGCCGGGCTCGCGTTCCAGGTGGGGATCGGGGGCGCGCGCCTCGGCGCCGTCCCGCGCCAGAAGGTGGGACTTGCCCGTGCGCTCCTCAAGCGGCCTGACGTGCTGGTGCTGTGCGATGCGACGGCGGGTCTCGACGGGGCGACCCACACGAGGATCGCGGACAACCTGTTCGGGGAGCTCGCCGGCCGGGGCGTCGTCTGGTCGCTCCACCGCGCGGACCTCGCCCGCCCGTTCGACCGGGTGGTGGTGATGCGGTCCGGCCAGGTGGCGGAGTCCGGGTCCTTCGAGGAGCTCGACCGCGAGGGGAGCGCGCTCCGTGAGCTCCTTGGGGCCGGCTGAGCCGTTGAATTGGAATCGAATGCACGTGGCGCGTCCGGTGGCCAAGGGGTGCACGAGGGGATGACCGAGGTGCGCGCGTACCCGGGGAGGGGAGCATGAGCCTGAACGAAGAGGTGGAAGTCCTGCGGGGGGTGCCGCTCTTCGCCCGGGTCGATCCGGCGAAGTTGAAGCTCCTCGCGTTCACGAGCGAGCGGCTCGTCTTTCCGGCCGGATCGGAGCTCTTCCGCCAGGGCGATGCGGGCGATGCCGCCTACGTTCTCCTCGACGGAGAGGCGGACATCCTGGTGGATACCCCGGAAGGGGAGATCGTCGTCGCGCAGGCCCGCCGGCACGCGTTCGTGGGCGAGATCGCGATCCTCATCGACATCCCCCGCACCGCGACGATCCGCGCGAGGACCGACCTCACGGCCCTCGTCGTCACCAAGGAGACGTTTCTCGAAATGGCCACGGAGTTCCCGGACGTGGCCATCGAGATCATGCGCGAGCTCGCCCAGCGCCTCGCCGACACCACCGAGCAGCTCACCGCGGCACGGGCGGCGGCCGGAGCCTGACCGCGGGGTCCGGTCGCCCGCGCGGCCGGCGGACCGGGTCGCCGCGCCGCCGGGCTCCGGTTCAGCCGGGAGCGGGGGAGGCGGTCGTGTCGAGCGCCTCGTCGAAAAGGGGGTGCTCGTCCGGCGGAGTCGCGGCCTCGGGCGGGAGCATGCGGTCGCTCGGGAATCGGCCGAGCACCCCGAGGCAGGTCTTGGGCGGTCGCCCGGCCGCCGGGGGGAAGGCGATAGACGGCCCGGGCGAGCGGGTAGATCCGCTCGTGGCACGCGCTCACGCTCCGTGCGCGGCCGCGCTCGGGATTGCGATCCCGGTCGCGGTCCCGGGCGCGGGGGTGGCCGCCGGCGCGGGGGCGGGCGGCGGCGCCGGCGGACGGTTCAGTGCCCGTCTTCCCGGTCGTGGTGCACGTGTCCGTGGGCGATCTCGTCGCGGTCGGCGGCCCGGATGTCGACGATCTCCAGGTCGGCATGCACCGTGATACCGGCCAGCGGATGGTTCGTGTCGATGTCGACCACGCTCGACCCCACTTTGAGGACGGTCGCCGGACGGGGACCTTCGCGCGTCCGGACGTAGACCATCATGCCCGGCGTGAGGCGCTTCGGGCCGAGGACGTGCTTCTTCGAGATGCGCCGCCCCGCGCTCCGGACACGAACCCCGAACGCCTCCTCGGGCTGGAGAACGACCTGGAACCGGTCGCCGGCCGGCCGGCCGGCGATGGCCCGTTCGATTCCCGCCAGCACGCCTCCGCGCCCGAAGAGGATCGCGTGCGGCTCGCCCTCGCGGGTGGAGCCGAGCCGGGTTCCGGACGGGTCCATCAGCTCGTAGTGAAGACGGACCACGTGGCCGCGTTCGACGATCATCTCCGGGACGCTCCTCGTCTGGATGCGCCGCGCATGATGCCGATTGCCCGCTCCGCGCGCCAGCGTGGGGCGGGAGGCACGGAGGTCCGGCAAGGCCGCCCGATTCGATTGTGCCGCGACCGGAGCGCCGCTGCCGGCCGCGAGCCGGCGCGAAGGCGTGCCTCGGCGCGCCGCGGGCTGCTACCCTGCGCATTCGAACGAAGTGCGTTCCGGGCGGAAACCGGCCGGACCGGCCGGTCCCGGGGGCTGCGCACCGGCGGCGCCCGGCCCGACCGTACGCGGGAGGCAGGCGTGAGCAAGTCGAAGAAGTCGAACCGGTCAGGAGCCGGCGCCGGGAATGGAAACCGGGAAGCGGCCGGCCGGCCGGCGAAGATCCCCAATCGGGACTACGAGAACGAATTGTTCCGCCTCCAGATCGAGCTCGTGAAGATGGTCGAGTGGATCAAGCACGAGGGTCTGAAGGTGGTCGTCATCTTCGAGGGTCGAGACGCGGCCGGCAAGGGCGGGGTAATCAAGCGCATCACCCAGCACTTGAGCCCCCGCCTCTGCCGGGTGGTCGCGCTCCCCGCGCCGACCGAGCGCGAGCAGACCCAGTGGTACTTCCAGCGCTACGTGGCGCACCTCCCGGCCGCCGGGGAGATGGTCCTCTTCGACCGGAGCTGGTACAACCGGGCCGGCGTCGAGCGGGTGATGGGCTTCTGCACCGAGGAGGAGCACCGCGAGTTCCTGCGCTCGTGTCCGGAGTTCGAGCGCATGCTCGTTCGCTCCGGCATCACGCTCGTCAAGTACTGGTTCTCGGTCTCCGACGAGGAGCAGGAGCGCCGGTTCCAGGGGCGCATCGACGCACCGCACAAGCGCTGGAAGCTGAGCCCGATGGATCTCGAGTCGCGGCGACGCTGGGTCGACTACTCGAGGGCCAAGGACGAGATGTTCGCCCACACCGACATCAAGCAGGCGCCGTGGTACGTGGTCGACGCGGACGTGAAGAAGCACGCGCGCCTGAACTGCATCCGCCACCTCCTCGGCCTCTTCCCCTACGAGGACCTCACCCCGGAGCCGATCGAGCTCCCGCGCCGAACCGAGGCGGGGGCGTACGTGCGCCCGCCGATGTCCGACCAGACGTTCGTCCCCGACGAGTATCCGTAGACCCCCCGGGGAGCCGCTCAGCCTTCGGGGGTGGCGGAGAGGAGGTCGGCGAGGGTGGCGAGGAGGCGGTCGTTCTCCTCGCGCGTGCCGACGCTGATGCGAAGGCGCTCCGCGAGGCGCGGCTCGGCAAACCAGCGCACGTGCACGTCTCGCGCCTTGAGAGCGCGGTAGAGCGCGTTCGCGTCCCCGCTCCCGTCGCCGCCCGTCCTGGCGTCCCCGGTGCGGGGCGGCACCGAGGCGAGCACGAAGTTGGTCTCGCTCGGGAGGGTGGGGAGCCCGAGCCGCGCGAGCCCCGCGCGCAGCCGCTCCCGCTCGGCCCGTACCGTCGCCCAGTTGTCCGCCGCCCAGGCGGGGCTCTCGATGGCGGCGCGCGCGACCTCCACCGCGAGGGCATCGACGTTGTAGCTGTCCTTGGTCTTGGTGAGCATCGGCTCGAGGAGCGTTGCCGAGCCGATTCCGTAGCCGAAGCGCAGCCCGGCGAGGGAATAGCCCTTGCTCAGGGTGCGAAGGATGAGCAGGTTCGGATGCGAACGGATCGCGGGCACGAGGTCGTATCGGTGCGCCGGATCGACGAAGTC
>JAJECB010000051.1 GCA_022822245.1 Gammaproteobacteria bacterium | reverse complement strand
CCGGCTCGGGGTCGCGGCCGGCGATCACGCCGCGATCATCTGGCCGCTCCTTTGCGGCATGGCCAAGGCGAAGTACTACCTCATGACCTGCGACGTGCTGACCGGCGCGGAGGCGGAGCGGATCGGCCTCGTGTCGCTCTGCGTGGACGACGACCAGCTCCAGGACAAGGCCCTCGAGGTGGCGCGCAAGCTCTCCCGGGGCGCCCCGTCGGCCATCCGCTGGACCAAGCACGCGCTCAACAACTGGCTGCGGATGGCCGGCCCCACCTTCGACACCTCGCTCGCCCTCGAGATGATGGGGTTCGCGAGCCCGGAGGTGCGCGAGGGCCTCGCCTCGCTCCGCGAGAAGTGCGAGCCGGACTTCCCGCGGGGCTCCCCGATCTAGCCATCCGGGAACCTGATCAAGCATGAGGCGCAGGTAGGGAGCGCGGTCTTCCCGCGACTGCGGTCTTCCCGGGAGCGCGGGCTTCCAGCCCGCGAGCGGTCCGCGCGAGCACTCGTCGTCTGGTGCCGGATTGATGCGTCCGGCGGGGACAATTCCCCGTCCGGGGAGGCTAGAATGGCCGCCCCGGCGGGCGCCGCCGCCGGGGCGGTCGAGCGCGCGCGGGCGAGGAGGAGCGAACAGGTGGCCGAGCCCCGGATGTACCCCGGCACCGGAGCCGACGAGCGGACCACGTTCGCTCCCTACTCCGCGTTCGACATTCCGGCCGATCTCCGGGAGCTGCACGGGCGTTACGACGTCGAGGCGGTGGCCCGCCGGGTGCGCAACTTCCGCTACGCCGAGGAGTGGATCATGATGATCCTCGGCGGCTGGGTCGCGACCGTGCCCGAGCTCCCGGTCAAGACCGGGCTCGGACGGATCATCTGGGAGACGGCCGAGGCGGCCGACAAGCTCGGCAAGCGGCTCCCCGAGCTTCGCTGCGGGACCCGTTCGGTCTCCGCCTCCGAAGCGCCCAACGAGGCGTTCGCGGCGTTCGTCCGAGCGGTCGCGGAGCCGGAGTCCCCCACCCTCACGATCGAGAAGCTGACCGGGGTCTTCGACGTGTTCCTCCCGCACCTCGCCGACACCTGGGAGCGAACCGTCGCCGAGACGGACCCCATCGCGGACGCCCCGACCATCAAGATCCTTCAGGAGTGCCTCGCGGATGCGAGGCGCCACATCGCCTGGGGACGGGAGGTCCTCGACACGTTCTGTCGAGAGCCGGTCGAGGCCGAACGGCGCCGGGAACGGCGCGCGGCGCTCGAGGCGGAACTCGGCGCGTGCGGGGGCGTCACCGGGGAGCTGGCGCGGGACTCGTGTGCCGTGCCGCTGTCCTCCCGAGACGAGGGTTGAAGGCATGAAGAGGTTCATTTCGCACGAGGAGCTGGCCCGCGACAGCCGCTTCAAGCGGGCCGCGGCCCGCGGTCGCCTGCTCGAATCGCTGCCCGACGAAGTCGAAGGGGTAGTCGCCCTCATGGAGCAGGTCGCGCCGACCTTGCGCAAGCGGGTGGAGGGCACCGAGCTCGAGAAGGTCTACGACGAGCTCGGCCCCGGGTACCCCTTCCTCACCCAGTTCGGCTCGCTCCACCCCGAGGATCCCAACGTCGACGTGCAGCTCAGGGTGCGCCTGCACGGGATCTTCGTCGGCGAGCTCCAGGCCCTCGAAGGGGCCGGCCGCACCCTCTGGGACTTCCCGGAAGCGCCCTGGGAGTTCCGCATGAACATGGCCCGCCAGTGCTGGGACGAGTCGCGGCACTGCCAGGTCTTCGAGAAGCTGCTCGATCACGTGGGGGTCGATGTCGGCGACTACCCGGAGACCACCACCCTGTTCGAGGCGGCGTGCGCCGACGACCCGACCCTGCGGGTGGCGGGGGTCAACCGCTGCCTCGAAGGGCTCGCCTGCGACGCGTTCCGGGCCATGATCGACTACGCTAAGGAGGCGGACGACCCGGTCATGGAGCAGGCCATCGACTTCGTCCTCGCCGACGAGCTCACCCACGTTCGCTTCGGCAGCAACTGGGTCAAGCAGTTCACCCGCTCCGACCCCGACAAGTTCCGCGAGGCCAAGGAGTTCCAGCGCGACGTGGAACGGCGCTTCTCGATCGGGAGCGGCCGGTCGGGGCGCGACGACGCCGCGATCGGGATCGCGCGCAAGGAGCGGCTCGAGGCGGGGTTCACCGAGGAGGAGCTGCGCGAGCTCGCCGAGATCGCCGACCAGGGCCCGAGCCGGGACACCCTCGTCGAGGCGGCGAAGGTGCTGCGGGCGCGCCACCTCGCGCGCGAACGCGGCGAGCCGGTCGAGCCGATGACCTGGAGGCCGGAGGAGGCGGCCGCGGGCTGACCCGCGGCGGGCTCCGAGGGAGATTTCGATGCAGGCCGGGAGGAATCGGGCCGTGCCCCGGGAGGTCCCCCGCCCGGGGGCATCCCGGCGGCGGCCGGATCACGCGCAGCCCGCCCGTCCGGAATCCGGCGCCGCCGCCGACGCCCCGCGCCCGGCGCCCCCCCGCGCTGACCACTTCGCGGAACAGGGCGGGGAGGTCTTCGCCGGCACCCACGTGCTGCTCGATCTCTGGGGCGCGCGCCACCTCGACGACGCGGCCTACATCGAGCGCGCGATGCGCCGCGCGGCGGACGTCGCGGGGGCGACGCTCCTTCACATTCACCTGCATCGCTTCGGTGACGGCGGAGGGGTGACCGGGGTCGCGGTGCTCGCCGAGTCCCACATCACCGTCCATACCTGGCCGGAACGGGGCTTCGCCGCCTTCGACGTCTTCATGTGCGGGGGATGCCGGCCGGACCTCGCGGCGGAAGCGCTCCGGAGCGCGCTCGAGCCCGAGCGGTCCGAGATGACGGTCGAGCGCCGGGGAGTGGTCGGCTGAAGACGGGACCCGCGTTCACGGAGACGCTGGTCGACGGCTATCGCCAGGAGTTCGAGGTCGATCGGGTCCTGCTGGAGCGGAACACCGATCACCAGCGGCTGCTCATCTTCGAGAACCCCCTCTTCGGGCGGGTCATGGTGCTCGACGGAATCGTGCAGACCACCGAAGGCGACGAGTTCATCTACCACGAGATGCTGGCCCACGTGCCCCTCTTCGCGCACGGATCGGCGCGCCGGGTGCTCATCGTGGGCGGCGGGGACGGGGGGATGCTCCGCGAGGTGGTCCGCCACCGGGCCGTCGAGCGGGTGGTGCTGGTGGAGGTCGACGCGGGGGTCATCGAGACCTGCCGGGAGCACCTGCCGAACCACTCCGCGGGGGCATTCGACGACCCCCGGGTCGAGGTCGTCATCGCGGACGGCGCCCGGTTCGTCGCGGAGACGGCCGAATGTTTCGACGTCGTCATCTCCGATTCGACCGACCCGGAGGGGCCGGGCACCGCCCTCTTCAGCCCCGCCTTCTACGCGGGGTGCCGGCGCTCGCTCGCGCCGGGCGGGGTCCTCGTCACCCAGAACGGGGTCGCGTTCTTCCAGCCGAAGGTCGCCCGCGATACCGCCTGCGAGCTCGACCGGCAGTTCCGGGACTGGCACTTCTTCTCGGCCGCGGTGCCGACCTATGCCGGCGGGATCATGCTCTTCGGTTGGGCGACCGACGCCCCCGCGCTTCGGACGGTCCCGGCCGATACCCTGCGCGAACGCCACGCGGCGTCCGGGATCCGGACCCGCTACTACAACGCCGAGATCCACCAGGCGTCGTTCGCGCTCCCGCAGTACGTCCGGGCGCTCGTCGGCAAGGCGTGACCCGCCGGGGTGCGACGATCCGCCTCCGGGCCATGCCGGAACCCGAATCGCGCGAACTGGAGGGGACGAAGCGTGTCGCGGAACGCCCGCGCGGCATGACCACGAGCTCGGGTCGGCATTCAGGAGGTCGGCCCGGGACGGCCCATCAGGGGAGAGGGAGAAGATGACGGAAAGCCTGGAGTACGGCGATGCACGGATCACGGTCGGCGACGAGACCCGGTTCACGAAGACCGTAGGCGAGTCCGACATCTACGGTTTCGCCGGGATCACCGGCGACTTCGCGGCCCCCCACATGGACGAGGAGTACATGAAACGCTCGTCGTTCGGGGAGCGGGTCGCGCACGGCGCGCTCCTCGTCGGCTTCATGTCGACCGCCTCCGCGCGGATGGCGGGTCGGGTCATGGAGGCGACGGAGGAGGTCACCCCGATGTCGCTCGGCTACGACCGCGTGCGCTTCACCGCGCCGGTGCGCGTCGGGGACACGGTCACGGTGCACTACATCGTCCGTGCAATCGAGGCCGACCGCAACCGGAGTCGCGCCGAGCTCCACGCCGTCAACCAGCGCGGCGAGACGGTGGGGGTCGCCGAGCACATCATGAAGTGGGTGCCGAACCCTGCCTCCGACCCGGGTAGTACTGCCCGGAGCGGCTGACCACCTCGGGCTGCGTCGGATGGCGGCTCCAGAGCTTCACCGGCGGACCCGGCACCCGTGCTCGCCTCCAATGTATGTCATGTTGTTCTTGACACGATGACATCTTGAGCGCAGGATCCGGCCATGATTACCATGCCAGTAGCCGAGCTGAAGGCCCGGTTCTCCAAGGTGCTCGCCGCCGTTCGCGCCGGAGAACGGGTCGGCGTCCTGTACGGGAAGTCCAGGGAGCCCGTTGCCATGATCGTCCCGTACGAGCCCGTGGACCTGCCGGAACGCGACGTGGGCTTCCTCGACGGCAAGGTCAGGATCGAGTTCATGGATGACTTCGAGATGACCGAGGAGGAATTGCTCGGCTCCGGCGAATGACGTATCTCCTGGACACCCACACCCTGCTGTGGTCCATCGGCCAGTCGCACCGGCTGTCGGCGCCGGCACGCGACCTCATCCGTGACCGGACCAACGAGATCGCGGTCAGCTCGGTGTCCCTGTGGGAGATATCCCTCAAGTACGGTATCGGGAAGCTCGTCCTGGGGTCCATGGCTCCCGACGACATACCCGGTCATTGCCGGAGTCTCGGATTCCGCGTCGTCCCGCTCGATGCCGGGGACGCATCCACGTATCACGCGCTTCCCCGGATGGTGGAGCACCGCGATCCTTTCGATCGCATGCTGGTCCACCAGTGCATCCGAATGGGGGCGAGCCTCGTCACCCGCGACGCCCGGCTTGCGTGCTACGAGCCGCACGGCCTCGCTCGCGTCTGGTAGCCGCCGCCGCGCCGTCGCTCGGACACGCGGCGCAAGCTCCCTCAAGACGCAAGCTCCCGCAACTTGGGTGTGCGGGTCCTCCGTCCCCGATGGCGGGGCAGTGCCGGGGCGGTCAGAGCTCCTCGCGGGCGTCGAAGTGGACGAGGATCCCGCCGAGGGCGGCGGGGTGAATGAAGCCGATCATGGCCCGGCGCGAGCCCGGGCGCCCGCGGTCGTCGATCATCCGGCACCCGGCCTCGCGCGCGCGCCGCAGCGCGTCGTCGGTGTCCGGGACCTTGAACGCGACGTGGTGGAGCCCCGGTCCGCGGCGGTCCACGAAGCGGGCGAGGGTGCCCATGTCCTGGCGAGTGTCGCCGCGCTCGCCGTGCACGACCTCGGGGGCGTCGGGCCCGAACTCGAGGGGCTCGATGACCTCGAGCTCGGTGTCGCCGATGGTGATGAAGACGACGCGCCCGCCTCCGACCCGCCGGGGGGGCCGGTTGTGGTAGACGATGCCGTACTTGTCGGAGGTGAAGCTCTCGACCGCGATCGACACCTCCACGTCGCTCTGCCGGCTCTCCACTTCGTAGCCGAGCCGGCCCGCGAAGCACGCCTCGGTGCCGGCGCAGTCGTTGGTCGAGATCCCGACGTGGTCGAAGCGCTCGACCCATCCCGAGGGGGGCGGAAGCTCGAGCATGGGGGTCACACGGGTGAGGACGCCGCGCGTTGCGCTCGCGTCGAGGTCGTACGCCTCCCCGCCGCCAAGGGCCGGGCGGGCCGGGCCGGCGTCCACTCCGGCGGCAGCCGCCGCTTCGCGGGCCGCCGCGGGGTCGCCGGCCCCGAGGGCGATGTGGTGAATACCCGTTCGGTCCGTGCCGTCGACGCCGGGGTCGCCGGCCTCGAAGAGAGCGAGGGCGCTCCGGCCGGCGGTGAAGACGGGGACGTCGCGGCCGGGTCCGGGGACGTCGGCGCGCGGGAGCTCGAGCACGTCGCCGAGGACCTCGGCGGCGGCGTCGACATCACGGGTGACGGCGGCTACGTAGGCGAGTTCGGTGGTGAGCATTCGATTGGATCCTCGTTCGTCAACGGGTCGTGGCGCCGGACCGGTCGCCTCCCCGGCTCGACCTCGTTCTTGCGCCGGCTGGGAAGGAGGCGACTATACTCCGGGCCACGCCGTTCCCGCCTGTTTCGAAACGGGTTCCGTTTCCGGGGGGCACGCGGCGAGCCTTCGGCCCGGGGACTGGCAGCCGGTTTCGGGCCGGAAACAGACGGCTGCAATGCACCCGGGAGGGAAGAAACATGCTGAACAAGTTGAAGTGGACGGCGCTCACGGTGACCGCGGTATCCGTATTCGGCTGGGCCGGGCCGGCCGCGGCGGAGGCGACCGTCAAGCTTCGCATCGGCCACGTCACCACGATCGAGGCGATCGCCGGTCAGGGTTCGACCAAGCTCGCCGCGATGGCCAACGAGCTTTCGAACGGCGAGATCGAAATCGAGATCTTCCCCAACGGTCAGCTCGGCGGGGAGCTCGAGATGGTGTCCCAGGTGCGCCTCGGGGAGCTCGACATGGCCATGGTGGGCTCCGGGCTCGCGGCCGCGATCGAGCCGACCTTCTCCATCACGGAGCTGCCGTTCATCTGGAAGAGCCGCGAGTCGGCGTGGGAGGTGCTGAACGGTCCGGTCGGTCACGGGGTCCTCGCCCTCATGGAGCCCAAGGGGATCAAGGGGCTCGCGTGGGGGGTGTGGGGATTCCGCGGCTTCCTCACGAACGGCTTCCCGATCGAGTCCGTGGACGACATGAAAGGGCGCAAGATCCGGATCGTCGAGAACCCCCTCTACGTCCAGACGATCCGCGCCTTCGGCGGAAACCCGGTGCCGATGGCCTGGCCCGAGGTCTACTCCGCCCTCCAGCAAAAGGCGATCGACGGGGTGGAGACCAACTACCACGGGATGGCGGACGCCAAGCAGTACGAGGTCGCGACGCACCTCGCGGTCTCCAACCACATCTTCACCTCCACCGTGTACCTGATGAATCTCGACGTCTACAACTCGCTCTCCGCGGAGCACCAGGAGATCATCATGAAGTCGGCGCTCGCGGCGGGCGAGACGATGCGCGACGGCGCCCAGAAGGCCAACGAGGACGCCATCGCCCTCATGGAGGCGAGCGGCATCACCGTGACCCATCCCGAGCGCGACTCGTTCGCGGCCCGCGCCCAGGAGGTGCATGACAAGTTCTCGGTCTTCATCGGCCCCAAGGTGCTGGACGCGGTCAAGGCCGCGCAGGAATAGGGCACTCGGCCCGTCCGGGCGGAAGGGGGTGCGTCCCTCTTCCGCCCGGGGGGCGGGCTTGCGTCCGTACATCAAGGGAGGAGCGATGCCGCTCGAACGCGTAAACGGGGCCGATCTCTACTACGAGTCGACCGGGGAGGGGGTGCCGCTCGTCCTCTGCCACGAGTTCGCGGGCGACCTGCGGGCTTGGGAGCCCCAGGTCCGGCATCTCGCCCGCCGGTATCGGGTCGTCGCCTGGAACTACCGGGGATACCCGCCCTCGGACGTTCCCGAGGACCCGGATGCCTACAGTCCGGACGGCCTCGTCGCGGACCTCCTCGGCCTCCTCGACGGGCTCGGGCTCGACCGGGTCCACCTCGCGGGTCTCGCGACCGGAGGGAACCTCGTTCTCAACTTCGCCATCGCCCATCCGAGCCGGGTGCGGAGCCTCATCGTGGCGGGGGCGGGGGCGGGTTCGGTGGACCGGGCGGCATGGCTCGAGGCGGCGGAGCGCTTCGCGGACGACATCGCCCGCGACGGCGCCGAAGGCATCGTCGCGAACGTCGCGGACGCCCCGCAGCGGGTCATCTTCCGGACCAAGGATCCGCGCGGCTTCAAGGAGTTCGTCGACGGAATGCGCCGCCTCTCGCCGGTCGGGGCGGAGCACGTCATGCGCGAGGTCCTCATCCGGCGCGCTTCCGTGTTCGAGCTTGCCGAAGGGATCCGCCGGCTCTCCATGCCGATCCTCGTGATGTGCGGCGACCAGGACGCTCCCGCGTTCGATTCGAGCCGCTTCATCCGGGACACTGCTTCCCACGCCGGGCTCGCGGTAGTGCCGATGTGCGGCCACACCCTGAACTCGGAGGAGCCGGAGCTCTTCAACCGGATCGCGGGCTCGTTCCTCGCCGCGGTCGACGCCGGGCGATGGGGGACGTGGCGCGCGTGACCCGGAACCCGAGATGAAGCGGCTCGGGCGGCCACCGGCGGCGAGCGAGGAGGGCACGGCGCGATGATGATGCCCGTCCCCGGCGAGGTGACAGCCCTCGTCTTCATCCTCGTGTTCGTGGCGCTCTTCCTGTCGTGGCTCCTGCGCGGGGAGTGGCTGAGGCGCAGGGGCCCAGGTGAGAAAGGGGGCGGAATCGACTTCTGGAAGGTGATCGAGGACACCGTGAGCCATTTCCTCCTGCTCGCGATGCTCGTCTCCGCCGCCCTCCAGGTCCTCGTACGCTACCTCCTCTCCGACACCATCACGATGCCCTGGACCGAGGAGTTCGGCCGGCTGGTGATGGTGTGGGGAGCGCTCTGGGGGGCGGCCCAGCTCCAGCGTACCGACGACCACATCGGCATGTCGGTGGTCTTCGACCAGTTGCCGCCCCGGGCGCAGCTCGCGGTGCGGCTGTTCGGGGACGTGGTGACCCTCGCGGTGATCGTCCCCGTCGCGTGGTACGGCTGGAAGGCCGCGGTGGCCCTCGACATCATGTACACGATCGCGCTCGGCCTCCCGCTCTCGGTGTTCGCCTACCCGATCCCCGTCGCGGGAACGCTCATCGTGCTTCATACCATCTCGCTCATGGTCCGGCGGGTGCGCGGGGTACCGATTCAGTCAAGCGTCAACACGGAGATGTAGCGCGTGTCCCC
>JAJECB010000487.1 GCA_022822245.1 Gammaproteobacteria bacterium | reverse complement strand
GATCCCCCCCGCCTCCTCGCGGAGATCGTTCAGCCAGTCCTCGGTGGGCCGCTCCGTCTCGCTGGCCGCGACCCGGGCCAGCACCTCGTCGAGGATCTCGTCGCCGGTGAGCGTGGTGTCGACGACGAACAGCCGCTCGGGATCGGTGTCGATCCGGTCGAGCAGGGCAAGGTCCATCAGGATCGCTCCGCTCAGGGCGAGCTCGATGTGGACGTCGGGACCGTAGAGGAAGATCCCCGTCTCGTCGTCCACGGAGAGAAGCAGCATTTCTTCAGCGATGGAAAGCATGATCGGCCGGCTCCCCCCGGCGGCAACCTCCGGCCGCGCGCAGGGACCGGAGGTCACACGATATCACCGATCGTCTCGCGGCGGGCGCGGCACCGCCGCGCTCGAGACGGACACGGCAGGCGGCCGGCTCCGGCCGCGAGGGCCGGCCGAAAAGCGGAAGTCGGAAGCGCGGAAAGCGCGGAGGCGTCGGGGCGCGGCGAATCGGCCTGCGCGGGCCACGCGCTACACTGGGCGCAAGAAGCAGTCCTCGAGGTACGGAACTTGAGCACCCCGGTATCCCTTCGCCAGACGTTCGGGCTCGACGACCGCCAGTCCGGCATATCGGCCGGTGACGTCCCGGCCCTCATGAGGGTTCGCCAGAACTTCGACCGCCCCCGCGAGACGGACGTCGCTGCCGCCGCCCGCCGCGAAGCGGCGCCTCTGCTCGCCGCCGTCCGCCCCGGCCAGCGGATCGCGATCACCGGCAGCAGCCGAGGGATCCCCAACCAGGCGGTGGCGATACGCGAGGTCGCGGACGCGGTTCGCGCGGCGGGCGGGGAGCCCTTCGTGGTGCCCGGCATGGGCAGCCACGGCGGAGCCACCGCGGCCGGCCAGGTGGAGGTGCTGGCCAACAACGGCATCACCGAGGAGACGGTCCGGGCGCCCATCCTCTCGTCGATGGAGGTGATCCGCGTCGGCACCACCTCCACCGGCTTTCCCGTCTACCTCGACCGCAACGCGAGCGAGTCCGACGGCATCGTGGTCGTGAACCGGGTCAAGCCGCACACCGGGTTCACCGGCAAGGTGGAGAGCGGGCTCTGCAAGATGATGGTCATCGGCCTCGGAAAGCAGGCCGGCGCCCAGAAGATTCACCAACAGGGGCTGAAGGTCGAGATGCGGCGGATGATCCTGGAGGCGTCCGAGATCATCCTCGAGCGCTCGCCCGCCCCGTTTCTCGGCGGGATCGCCCTCGTCGACAACGCGTTCAAGGAGACCGCGCTCGTGCGCGGGGTCTCGATGCGCTCGCACGAGACCCTCGTCGACGAGGAGGGGGCGCTCCTCGAGACCGCCTACGGCTACCTCCCCCGCATCCCCTTCGACGACATGGACACCCTCATCGTCGACGAGATGGGCAAGAACGTGAGCGGCGCGGGGATGGACACCAACGTCATCGGGACCAAGCCGGGGCTCGAGCGTCCCCGGATCGGCGCGATCTACGTCCGCTCGCTTACCCCGGAGACGCACGGCAACGCGACCGGGGTCGGCCAGGCGGACGTGATGCCCCGGCGCCTCCTCGAGGAGATCGACTTCCACTCCACCTACATGAACACGTTCACCGCCAAGCGGCTCACCGGCGCGAAGATGCCGCTCATGGCCGAGAACGACCTCCAGGCGATGCAGGTCTGCCTCACCGTGCGGCCGGAGGAGGACCCCGCGACCGCCCGCGTGGTGCGCATCCGCAACACGAACCTCCTCGCCGAGTTCGGCGCGTCGACGGCGCTTCGGGACGAGATCGAAGCGCAACCGTCCCTCGAGATCGTGGAGGAGGCGAAGCCGCTCCGCTTCGACGAGCACGGCGACTTTGCCTGAGCCGCGCGCGCCGGGCCCGCGCGCGCCGCGATCGCTCTCCGGACCGGTCGAGCCGGCGATGGCGCCCTCTCCGCCCGGACCGCCGTCCACCGCGGGCTGGCTTACGGCTCGCCTTCCGTTCTACTACGGCTGGCTGGTGGTCGCGGTCGCCTTCGTCACCATTGCCATCGGGGCCAACAGCCGGACCGCGTTCTCCCTCCTGTTCCCGCCGATCCTCGACGAAACGGGCTGGTCGCGGGGCCTGACGGCCGGCATCTTCTCGTTCGGATTCCTCGCTTCCATCCCCCTCGCCGCCGGCATCGGCTGGCTCATCGACCGGCTGGGTCCGGGCTTCGTGATGCCGCTCGGCGCATGGATGGTGGCGGTCGGGCTCATCCTCGCGACCTTCGCCACCACCCCGTGGCACCTCTACCTCTCCATGGGAGGGCTCGCGGTCGGCGCGAGCATCAGCCTCGCCTTCATCGGCCACGGCGCGTTCATCCCGAACTGGTTCGCGCGCCGGCGCGGGCTCGCGATGGGCGTCGCGGCGTCGGGAGTCGGCTTCGGCGCCCTCGCCCTCTTCCCCTGGATGCAGTGGATCCTCGACCACTACGGCTGGCGGGAAGCCTGCTGGCTGCTCGCCCTCTTCCTCCTCGCGATCGTGCTCCCCGTCAACCTCCTCCTCCCCCGCCGCCAACCCTCGGAGCTCGGGCTGCAACCCGACGGCAAGGAGACCCCCGCTGGCGCCGGAACCCCAAGCGGGAACCAGGACGGGACGGAGACGGATGCGGCCGGCCTGTCCCGCGCGCCCGTCGACCGGACGCTTGCCGGCGCGATTCGCACCGCGCGGTACTGGTACCTGTGGTTCGGGATGTTCTTCGCCCTCTTCGCGTGGTACTGCATCCAGGTGCATCAGACCAGGTTCCTGCTCGACATCGGGTTCTCGCCGACGACGGCGGCGTGGGCCCTCACCCTCGTCAGCGTCACCGGCATCGGGGGGCTCATCGGGCTCGGACATCTCTCCGACCGCATCGGCCGGGAATGGGGCTGGACCGCCGCCTGCGCGGGGTACGTGGTCTGCTATGCCCTGCTCCTCGTCCTGGAGCACGTGCCGAACGCGATCCTCATGTACGCCATGGTCGCGGCCCAGGGGCTTCTCGGATACGGCATCGCCGCGCTGTTCGGCTCGGTGTCGGCCGACCTGTTTCAGGGCCCGCGGTTCGGAACCATCTTCGGCACGCTCAGCCTCGGCGCGGGCCTCGGGGCGGCGGCCGGCCCCTGGGCGGCCGGAATCGTCTTCGACCTCGGCGGAAGCTACGCGCCCGCCTTCGTGATCGCGCTCGTCTTCTCGTTCGCGTCCGCCGCGTGCATCTGGCTCGCCGCCCCGCGCAAGGTGCGGCCCCTTCGTTAGCCGCAATACTTCACCGATGTCCTACTGCGGACACCAATCTGCTTGCGGTAGCGGGCCGTACTCCCGAAAGCCGCTTCGACGTAGGTACGGCTACGCCTTCAGCGTCTTTCGGTCCGTGCGGCCCACTACCACAAGCATCTTGGCGCCCTCGCGACGAACATCGGTGAAGTATTGCGGCTGGCAAGAACGGCCCTCCGGACCATGTCCCGCGGTCCGTTGCCGGCCCCACGACCCCATGCTAGATTCCCGAACGCGGGCGGCGAATGGAGAGACCGCGCTCGTTCCTTTCATGGGCGGGACCGGTGTCCGTACGGCCGGGCCGCTGGCTGCAACGCGACGTGAACGACAGGCAGGAACCCGGAGAAGACGAACATGAAATCACTCGCAAAGAAGGCATCCCTGGGGCTGGCGCTCCTGCTGGGCGCCGGCGCCGCAATGGCGGAGTGCGGCAACGTTCAGATCGCCAACATGAACTGGGCCTCCGCCCAGCTCATGGCGGAAGTGGACAAGATCATTCTCGAGCACGGGTACGGGTGCGCCGTGGAGCTGGTGCCGGGCGACACCATGCCCACGTTCACCTCCCAGAACGAGAAGGGCGAGCCGGACGTCGCGCCCGAGCTCTGGATCAACGCGGTGCGCGAGCCGCTCAAGATGGCGCTTGACGAGGGTCGGCTCCACTCGGCCAACAGCGGCCCCATCAGCGGGCTCGGCGAGGGCTGGTGGGTTCCCCCCTACGTCATCGAGAATCACCCCGACCTCAAGACCGTGCTGGACGTGCTTGAACGTCCCGATCTCTTCCCCGATGCGGAAGATCCCTCCAAGGGCGCTTTCGTCGGGTGTCCGGCCGGCTGGGGCTGCCAGCTCACCAACGCGAACCTCTTCCGCGGGTTCAAGATGGCCGAGAAGGGCTGGAAGCTGGTCGACCCGGGCTCGGCGGCGGGCCTCGACGGCTCCATGAGCAAGGCGGTCAACCGCGGCGAGAACTGGTTCGGCTACTACTGGTCGCCGACCGCCCTCATCGGCCGCCACAAGATGGTCAAGCTCGAC
>JAJECB010000374.1 GCA_022822245.1 Gammaproteobacteria bacterium | reverse complement strand
GCGGCTCTCGGGCGGGCAGCGCCAGCGGATCGCGATCGCCCGCGCCATTCTCCGCGACGCACCCATCCTGGTCCTGGACGAGGCGCTGAGCGCGGTGGACGCGGAGAACGAGTCGGTCATCCAGGACGCGCTCGAACGCCTGATGGCCGGTCGCACGACGCTCATCCTCGCCCACCGCCTGTCGAGCGTCATCGGGGCGGACCGCATCCTCGTCCTCGACGGGGGGCGGGTGGTGGAGTCGGGGCGGCACGCGGAGCTCATGCGCCGCGAGGGCGTCTACTTCCACCTCATGCGCGGCCAGGCGGAGGAGAGCCGCCGGCCCGGGGACATCGAGCTCGCCGCCCCCGCCGGCCGCGCCCCCGCCGAGGACCTTGCGCCGCTGTTCGCGGGCGGAGGACCCACCGACGAGATCACCCGCGCCGAAGGGCTCGGGTGGCTCGGGGCGTTCCGCGAGCTCTTCCGGCACGTTCGGCCGTGGCGCGGCCGGCTCACCATGACGTTCGGGTTCGGGGTCGTTCGGGTGGCCTGCCTCATCGGGGTCGGGGTGCTGAGCGCGCTCGCGGTGGCCGCGCTCAAGCGAGGCGACGACTTCACCCCCTGGCTGTACGCCCTCTTCGCGGCCGCGCCCGCGGCCGGGATCCTTCACTGGGTCGAGTCGTGGATCGCGCACGACATGGCATTTCGCATGCTCGCCCAGATGCGCATCGACCTCTTTCGCAAGATCGACGCCCTCGCTCCCGCGTGGCTCCTCCGGCGGCGCTCGGGCGACCTGGTGGCGATGGCGACCCACGACGTGGAGCTCGTCGAGTACTTCTTCGCCCACACCATCGCCCCCGGCCTGGTGGCCGTGCTCGTGCCGGCGACCGTCGTCGCGGTGCTCATCTCGTTCGGCTGGCCGCTCGCGGCGGCCCTCGCTCCCATCCTCGCGGTGGTTGCGCTGAGTCCGTTCCTCGCCCGGCACCGGGTGGACGCGCTCGGGTCGCGGGCCCGCGAGGCCCTCGCCGACCTCAATGCCCACGCGGTGGACACCATCCAGGGCCTTGGCGAGATCGTCGCGTTCGAGCGCACTCCGGAGCGGCGCCGCGAGTTCCTCTCCCTCGCCCGGCGCCACGTCGAGCTCCGGATCCCCTTCTTCCAGAGCCTGACCCTGCAGAACGTGGTGCTGGAGACGGCCACCGGGCTGGGCGGCCTCGCGGTGGTGGTGACCGGAGCGTGGCTCGTGGCGGGCGGACGCCTCGACCCGGCTCTTCTCCCCCTGCTGGCCCTGATCGCGATGGCGTCGTTCCTCCCCGTGTCCGAGATCGCGTACATCGGGCGGCAGCTCTCCGACACCCTGGGCGCGACGCGGCGGTTGTACGCGGTGCATCGCGAGCCGGTGACCGTGCGTGACGGTCCGGGGGTGGATGCGGTTCGAGACGGAGCCGGCAAGTCCGGGGAAGGAGAGGGAGCTCCGGACGGCACGACGGAACCGGTTGTGGACGGACCGATCCCCGGTTCGGCGGCGGCCCGGGCAGCGGCGCCCGTGACCGGGCCGTCCCGGAGGGCGGCCGGGGGATTGGCGCTCGCGATGGAGGACGTGGACTTCCGCTACCCCGGCCGGGAGGACCGGGCGCTGCGCGAGGTGTCCTTCGAGGTGCCCGCGGGAATGCGCGTTGCCCTCGTCGGGCCGTCCGGGGCGGGCAAGACGACCGCCGCTCACCTGTTGCTTCGCTTCTTCGATCCGGCGCGGGGCACGGTACGCCTCGCCGGGCACGATCTGCGGCAGTGGCGCCTCGACGAGCTCCGCGCCCGCATCGCCCTCGTGAGCCAGGACACCTGGCTCTTCAACGAAACCCTCCGGGCGAACATCCTCGTGGCGCGGCCGGAGGCCGGCGAGGAGGCGGTCGCCCGGGCGGTGGAGCGGGCCGCGCTCGCCGACTTCGTCGCCGCTCTGCCGGAGGGTCTCGAGACCCCGGTGGGCGAGCGGGGGATGCGGCTCTCGGGCGGTCAGCGTCAGCGGGTCGCCATCGCGCGCGCCTTCCTCAAGGACGCTCCCGTCCTCGTCCTCGACGAGGCGACCTCTCATCTCGATGCGGTGAGCGAGCAGGCCGTGCAGCACGCCCTGGAGACCCTGATGCACGATCGCACCACGGTCATCATCGCGCACCGGCTGTCGACGGTGCGCAGCGCCGGGCGCATCGTGGTCCTCGACGAGGGTCGGGTGGTGGAAATCGGCCGCCACGAGGAGCTTCTCGGCCGGCCCGGGCTCTACAGCCAGCTCGTCGGCCGCCAGCTCGCGGCCGTCGCCGACTGATCTCGTCCGCGCGGCCGGACGCGGATGCATGCCCGCCCCGGTCGGGAAGTCCGGGGGCGATGCGGGCTACACTCCCGCGCTGTCCCGTGAAACCGGCGGAGAGAAGCGGTGATCGACCTCTACTACTGGCCCACCCCCAACGGCTGGAAGATCTCCATCATGCTGGAGGAGTGTGGTCTCCCCTACCGGGTCGTGCCGGTCAACATCGGGCAGGGTGACCAGTTCGAGCCCGAGTTTCTCGCGATCAGTCCGAACAACCGGATGCCGGCGATCGTCGATCCGGAAGGGCCGGAGGGACGCATCGCGATCTTCGAGTCGGGGGCGATCCTCACCTACCTTGCGGAGAAGTCGGGCCGGTTCCTGCCGCGCGAGGCGAATGCGCGCTTCGAGGTCCTCCAGTGGCTCTACTGGCAGGTGGGCGGCTTCGGGCCGATGGCCGGCCAGCTCAGCCACTTCGTGAACTACGCCCCCGAGCCGAACGCCTATGCCCACGACCGGTACGCCAAGGAGTACGACCGGCTCATCGGGGTCATGGACCGCCGCCTCGCCGACCGCGAGTTTCTCGCCGGGGACTACTCCATCGCCGACATGGCGACGTGGCCGTGGCTTCTTCCGTACAAGATGTTCGGGCAGTCCCTCGATGCCTATCCGAACGTGGTGCGTTGGCACGAGGCGATGAAGGCGCGCCCCGCCGCCCGCCGAGGTGTCGACGTCGGAAAGGAATGGCGGCGGACGGAGCCGCCGAGCGAGGAGGAGCGCCGGATCCTCTTCAGCCAGACCGGCACCGAGAGCCCGGCGTGATCATCCGGTCCGCTTCCGTGCCCTGGCGGTGTTATGCGGTCGGGCTCGGAAAGTCCGGCCGGCAGCGTCCGTGACGAGGGAAATCCCGGCCCGTGTGGAGCGTTGAACCGGATGTGGGGGGCGGCACCCCGCTCGTCGAGATGAGGGATATCCACAAGTCCTTCGGCGGCATTCATGCCGTGGAAGGCGTCTCGATCTCGGTCATGCCGGGCGAGGTGGTCGGCATCGTGGGGCACAACGGCGCCGGCAAGTCGACGCTCATCAAGATTCTCTCCGGGGCGTACCAGATGGATGGCGGGGCGATCCTGGTCAACGGGAACCGGGTCAGCATCGGCAACCCCCGCGATGCCAAGCGCCACGGCATCGAGACCATCTACCAGGACCTCGCCCTGCACGACAACCTGGACGCGGTGGCGAACTTCTTCATCGGGCGCGAGATCCATACTCGGTACGGAACGCTCGACAACGGCGCCATGGAGCGTGCGGCCCGCGGCGTCATCAACCGGATCAACCCGAGTTTCGTGTCCCTGAAGGACCCGGTGCTCAGCCTCTCGGGCGGCCAGCGCCAGTCCATCGCCATCGCGCGCGCCGTGTACTTCAACGCGAGGGTCCTCATCATGGACGAGCCGACCGCGGCCCTCGGCCAGCGCGAGACCCGAGCGTTCAAGGAACTCGTCCTGCGCCTCAAGTCCGAGGGGATCGCGATGCTCGTGATCAGTCACGACATCCACGACGTGTTCGACATGTCCGATCGGATCACCGTCATGGCGAACGGACGGCAGGTGGGGACGCGCCGAACCGCCGAGGTCACCAAGGATCAGGTCCTCGGGATGATCATTCTCGGGAAACTGCCGGAGGAAGGTACGGAGGAGGACCTCGCGCAGCTTCACTGATCGGGGCGGCGGGAAGGAGGGCGAGTCGCCCGCGGAAGAGGGGAGGAAGGTGCCGGAAGCGACGGGAGAGCACCGTTGAGGACGAGCGATTCGGAGTCGGTCACGAGCCGCTGGCATTCGACGCGCGCGCAGTTCTTCGGGATCGGCGCGTTCTACATTGCGGTGGTGGTCTTCTTTACCCTCACCTCGGACTACTTCTTCAGCTATTCGAACGCGCTCAATATCCTGACCAACGTCACGGTCATCGGGATCGTCGCGCTCGGTCAGACCCTCGCAATCGTGTCGGGGGGCTTCGATCTCTCCGTGAGCGGGGTGGTCCCGCTCGGCGCGGTCACGTTCGTCATCTTCAGCAACGCGGAGATGGCGACCCCGGCCGCGATGCTGCTCGCCGTTCTCGTCGGAGTGGCGGTCGGAATCGGCAACGGGCTCATCGTGACGAAGGTGGGAATCAATCCCCTGATCGCTACTCTCGGGACCCTTTCGATCGCCGCGGGTCTCGCCTTCGCGCTCTCGAACGGGGTGACGATTCCGATGAAGAACATCGATGCGGGCGTGCTCGCCGAGCGCACCTGGGGCCGGATCCCCTACTACGTGGTCACCCTGATCGGCCTCAGCCTCGTCATCTGGTTCGCGATGCGCTTCACGGTGATCGGGCGCCGGATCTACGCGATCGGCGGAAACCGCGAGGCGAGCCGCCTGGCCGGGCTTCGCGTCGACGAGATCACGATCGCGATCTACGCGACGTGCGCCGGGCTCGCCGCATTCGCCGGAGTGGTGGTGTCGAGCCAGCTTCTCGCCGGGTCCGCCACGGTGGGCGCGGACGCGGCGTTGACTTCCATCGCTTCGGTCATCCTCGGCGGGGCGGCCCTGTTCGGCGGAGTCGGGGGGGTCGGCGGCACCCTCCTCGGAGTGCTCGTGCTCGGCACCATCGCCAACGGCATGGCGTTGCTGATGGTGCCCGCCTTCTATCAACAGATCGCGACCGGCGTTATTCTGCTGCTCGCAGTGGGTTTCGGACGACTGCGGGCGGTCCTGTCGGGCTAGCGCGGGAAGTTTCCGGAGCACGCCCCCGCCCCAGAAAGGGAGAAAGGAAATGAAGAACCAGGGCAAGCGACACATCACCCGGCGCGAGGCGCTCACGCGCCTGACCGCCCTCGGGCTGACCGTCCCGGTGGCCACCGCGCTGCTGGCCGGCGGGAGCCGGCGTGCCGGCGCGGCGGATCCATTCCGGATCAGCTTTGCCAACGTCTTCGAGAAGGGCGAGCTCTTCGTGCAGCTCGGCAACGGAATCGAGAGCGCGGCCGAGCTGATGGGGTACGAGCTCAGGCGCTACAACAACGAGTTCGACAGCGAGAAGACGCTCGCCAACGCGCGCCTGATGGTTCAGGACCGGCCCGACCTCATCCTCGAGTACAACGGCGTGGAGGGAATCGGGCAGGCGCTGCGCCGCATCTTCGACGATGCGGGGATCCCGTTCATCGCGATCAACGTTCCCATTCCCGGCGGTCACTGGTTCAACCTGGTGAACCAGGAGATCGGCACCGATACCGCGAACGTGGTCGTGCCGATCGCGAAGGCGAAGGGTTGGAACGGGACCAACACGACCGCAATCATCATCCAGGCGTCGGCGGCCGGCGTCGAGGTCAACGACTGCGTGCGCTACTTCTACGTCACCGCGGCCGAGACCATGGACGGGATGACGAAGATCAAGCCCGAGGAGATCACCGCGACCACGACGGCGATCGGCGACACCGGGATCCAGGTCGACGGCGCCGGCGCGCTGGAGGAGAGCTACACGGCGGTGAAGAACGCGCTCCAGACGTTGCCGAACGACCGTAACATCCTGCTCTACTCGGTCAACGACGATTCGACCCTCGGGGGATGGCGGGCGGTCACCGAGGCCGGGCGGCAGGACAACACCATCGTCGCCGGGCTCGGCGGCTCCGTCGCGGCGCTCGGCGAGCTTCGCAACAATCCGCAGTGGGTCGCCGAGGGATCGGTGTTCGCCACCCACTGGGGTCAGTATCTCATCGCGATGGCGACCGCGGTCCTGAACGGCGTCGAGCCGCCCCCGCTCACCAAGTGCCCCCAGCTCGTGCTGACGCCGGAGAACGTCGACAAGTACTACGACGCGGAGGGCAAGGTGCAGTTGCTGCCGCCCCTCGTCCCCGAGAACGAGTACCTGAAGGACACCGGCGTCCTGCAGCGGTTCAACAACGTCGAAGGGCTCGTCGGATGAGCCGCGGAGAGGGAAGGGGGCCGGAGGGTCGCCGATGACCATCGGCATCGGCGCATGCGGGCCCAACGCGGGCCGCGCCGTCTTCGACGCGCTGGCCGCGGCCGAGAAGGTCGGTGCCGGCGCGATTGGAGGCTTCGTCACCTACGTGGCCATCGGCGAGAACGGCGAGGACCTGCGTTCGGAGACCCAGCGGGGCGGCACAACGACGCTCTTTACCGAAGGCGAGACCACGGGGGTCGAGCCGCCGGAGGAGTTCGCGCGAGCCCGGGTCGCCGGGGTGATCTCGAGCGGACCCGATCGACCGCCGCCACTCGCGCAATACGTGCCGTCGGATCCGCGCGGCGGGCTCGTGACCGGTCACCGGATCCCTCCGACCACCGGTGTCAACGGCAAGCCGATGAACCGGGAGGTTCTCGAGCGCCTGGTGGGCGGAGAGCCGGCGGTGCGGGCCGTGGACGAGGTGGTCGGCGCCAACCCGGAGGGGGATTGCGGCCTCATCGCCATCGACATGGAGGGCGGCGCGCACTGCCGGAACACCGAGCGGGTCCTGCGCCGGCCGGACGTCGGGACCGCGCTCCGCCGGGACGAAGCGAGCGGGGCGGTCGTGGCGGTGCTGCACAACGCGATCCGTCCCTACCCGGTGCTGGCCGAGCTGGTGGCGGCGGTCGCGCTCGACGCCATGGTCGGGGAGGGTGAGCCCAAGGGGTGGGTGACCATCGAGGCGGGGACTCCGATCGGGATGGGTTCGGAGAACGCCGTCCACTGTGATCATGCCGGAAAAGCGGAACGGGTCACCACCACCGACCCCGCGATCGGCGAGCGGGGGGAGCTCGGAGCGGCCGTCTACCTCGCGAGCGCGGTATATGTCGATGGCGAGCTGGTCGGGCGCACCACGTTCGAGCCGATCACGTCGATCGAGAACGGGCGGTTTTCCGAGCTGAGCGGCAAGTCGTCCCTGCGCATGAGCTATCGCTGATCGGGCGAGCGGCCGCCGGTCCGATCATCCATCCGGAGAGGAGCCAACCCATGAGCGAAGGGCCGGGACGCTGCGATATCGTCATCCGCAACGGCGTGTTGATTGACGGCACCGGCGCGCCGCCGCGCGCCGCCGACGTTGCCATTTCCGGCGACCGCATCGCCGCCGTCGGCGACCTTGGCGGGGTCGCGGCGGAGCGCGAGATCGACGCGGGCGGGAAGGCGGTTGCCCCCGGCTTCATCGACGCCCACACCCACGACGACCGCGCGCTCCTGTCGGATCCCGACATGGCGTTCAAGGCGAGCCAGGGGGTGACCACCGTCGTCATCGGAAACTGCGGGTCCAGCCTCGCGCCACTCCGCCCCGGTCGTCCCACGCCTCCGCCCCTCAACCTCTTCGGCGGACCGGAGTGGTGGCGATTTCCGACCGTGGAGTCCTACGTGGGCGAGCTGGAGCGGGCTCCCGCCGCGATCAACTCGGCCGTGCTGATCGGTCACGCGACCCTTCGGACCGGCGTGATGGACGACCTCGACCGGCCCGCGACGGATGCCGAGATCGCGGCGATGCAGGGGCAGCTCGCGGAGGGCATGGCGGCCGGCGCGATCGGGTTCTCGACGGGTCTCTTCTACCCTCCGAACCGCGCGGCGCCGACCGACGAAGTGGTGGCGCTCGCCGAGGTTGCCGCACGCGCGGGGGGCCTGTACACCACCCACATGCGCGACGAGCACGACCACGTGCTCGACTCTCTCGACGAGACGTTCGAGATCGGTTCGCGCGCGAAGCTCCCGGTGGTCGTGTCGCACCACAAGTGCGCGGGCCCGAAGAACTTCGGCCGCACCCGGGACACGCTTCGCAGGATCGACGGTGCGCGCCGGAATCAGGAGGTGGGTCTCGACGTCTATCCCTACACGGCGGGCTCGTCGGTGCTCCTCCCCGCCCTCATCGAAGACTCCGCGCGCGTCCTCATCACCTGGTCCGAGCCTTGCCCGGAGGCGGCCGGACGCGAGCTCGATGCGCTCGCGTCCGAGTGGAGCGTCGACAGGTTCGCGGCCGCCGACCGGCTGCAGCCGGCCGGCGCGGTCTACTTCATGATGGACGAGGAGGATGTGCGCCGGGTCCTCGCCTACCCCCACTCGATGATCGGCTCGGACGGGAGCCCCCATGACGAGAAGCCCCACCCGCGGCTCTGGGGCACCTTCCCTCGAGTGCTCGGACACTATGCGCGCGAGATCGGCCTGTTCCCGATCGAGACCGCGGTCCACAAGATGACGGGCCTCCCCGCCGCCCGTTTCGGCTTCCCGGATCGGGGCGTGGTGCGCCCGGCCGCGGCCGCCGATATCGTCATCTTCGATCCCGCCGCGATCATCGACCGCGCGACCTACGAGGACCCGATACGACCGGCCGCGGGCGTTCATCTCGTGATGGCGAACGGTGAGGCGGTCTGGGACGGGGAGCGCTCGACGGGCGCCCGCCCGGGCCGGGTGCTGCGGCGAGGCTAGCGCGAGAGACTCACCGATTTCACGATCTTCATCCGCCGATGCTCGCCGGCCGTGATCGGTGGGTGGCGCGCGGGGTTGCCCGGCCCCGTGCAGGTGGGAAGACACTCGATGCGCGCGTCCGGATTGCAGTTGACGAAGTGCACCAGCGAAAGGCGGCGCGTCGAGCCGGCGGCGTCCGGCGGCGGGTTGACGACGCGATGGAGGTTCGACAGCCACCGATCATTGGTCCAGGTCATCATGAGATCGCCGATGTTGACGACGAACCCGCCGGACACCACCGGCGCATCCACCCAGGCGCCCGCGCGGGTTCGGACCTGGAGTCCGCCCGGCGCATCCTCGCTCGCCAGCAACGTGATGGCGCCGTAGTCCGTGTGAGCGCCGGCGCGTAGCTGCCCCGGCGCCGGCGCCCGTTCCTGGTCCGGGTAGTTCGCGGCCCGGAACGTGCTGTCGTGGCGGTCCAGCTTGTCGCGGAAGTACCCCTCGTCGAGCCCGAGGGCGGTCGCGAGGCCACGCATGACGAGAGCCGTGAGTCCCTCCATCGAGCGGTAGTGGCGCTCCATCGCTTCGCGAAACCCCGGGGCCGATTCGGGCCACACGTTCGGCTTGAAGGTGGCCGCGAGGTCCGGGCGGCGGAAGTAGGGATCCGCCAGATCCGGGCGTCCCATCGTGAAGAACTCCTTCCAGTCGGGCGGCGTCGCCTCGTCCTCGGTGAAGGAGAGGTTCTCGTTGCCGTATCCGACGTAGCCGCGGAACGGAGTCCCGCGGTTCGCGACCCTGCTCTTCTCCTCGATGGGGAGATCGAAGAAACGCCTGGCGACCGCGATGGTCTCTTCGGTCTCGGACCCGGGAACGCCATGCCCGACGGCGACGAAGAATCCGATCTCGCGAAGCGCCTCGTCGATTCGGCGCGCGAGAGTGCCTCGCGCCCTCGCGTCGCCGCGGCGAATCGGTGTCAGGTCGAGGATCGGTACCGTGGACATGGTTGCGGCGGAGACGAAAGGGGAGTTCGGACAGGATACAGCTCGCCGGTTCGCGAGCACCACCGCGATGCGCGAGTCGGCCCGGTCCGACGCCTATGCCCGCACCCGCGCCGACGAGGCCAACTTCATCGCGCCGGGAGAGCTCCCCTTCATCATCACCCGGGAGCACGTCGTCGTCGCCTGAGCGAAGCGGGACGGCTTCGATCCGGTGGCCGACCCGCAAGGCGAGTGACGTGCCGGTCGCGCCAGGCCCTCGGTAACGATGGGTTCGGGCGGCGAGAGGGGGCGCCGGCCGCGCGTTCCGGTTCGCAAGTCGGCCGATGAGCGGATGTCGTTCCCCCCGGACACCGCGTCCACGGTCGCCTCGGCGGTCCAAGGTTCCGTGAACCCCGCCCAGTACCGATCGATGCGATCGGTGCATCGGCGGCTCGCGCCGAGTCGGGACCGAGGGGAGAAACCTGCCGCGGAAAGCGGGCTAGAATGTCCTCCGAGGCGCGAGTTTCCGGGCGGACGTGCCCCCGCCCGCGGCGCGCCCCGGACAACGCCGCGCCGGCCGGAATTCCTTCCGGCAAGCCGGCGGGAGCGAGATAGCGGGAGGAACGCGCATGCTTTCGATGCGTCCGATCGACGGTGCGAGCTTCGGGGTCGAGGCGGTCGGGCTCGACATCGCCAGGGGTCTCGATGCGCAGGTGCTCAAGGCCCTCGCCGATGCCGTGCACGAACATCGTCTGCTCGTCATTCGCGACCAGCACATGACCGAGGACCAGTACCTCGCGTTCGGGCGTTGGTGGGGCGAGCCGATTCCCCACGTGCTCGACCACCTGCGCATGCCGGGCTATCCCGAGATGATGGCGATCGGCAACTACGGCGGCCAGTGGAAGGACAACGAGGCGGTCCGCAACGGCGCCGCGTTCTGGCATACCGACCAGTCCTACGAGGAGGTCCCGTCGAGCGCGACGATGCTCTTCTCGATCAAGTCCCCGGAGACCGGCGGCGAGACGCAGCTCGCGGATCTCAAGAGCGCGTACGACGCGCTCTCCGAAGACATGAAGCGGCATCTCGAGGGCCGCCATGCCTGGCACCTCTACGGCGCGAGCAGCGGGGAAGGGGACGAGGCGGTCGCGAATCCCCTCATCACCAACGAGCAGGTGAAGCGGGTCCCCGCCGTCCGGCACCTCGTCGTCCGGCCCCACGACGTCACCGGCCGCAAGACCCTGTACGGGGTAGCCGGCACGCCCTACGCGATCGAGGGGATGGACGAGGTCGAGGGCGCGGAGATCCTGAAGGAGCTCAAGCGGCACGCGCTCCAGGAGCGGTTCATCTACCGCCACAAGTACCGGGTCGGGGACATCGCGATCTACGACACCACCCAGACGCTGCACTCGGGGACCCCGATCGAGCCTGCGAAGGACGACCGGAACACCCGCCTGCTGTGGCGCATCAGCGTGCGCGGCAAGCCCCGCGCCTGGCACTGACCCCGCCCGGGGAGGGGGCTCTCCCGGCGCGACGGCGTTCGGTTTCGCGAAGGTCGCGCTACCGCGTTCCGCCCGGAATGCGCCAGCCGTCGCGGACCTCCAGGTGCACGGGCGATCCCGCCTCCGGCGCGACGCCGTCGACATCGGCCCGCAGCGTGCGCGTGGGATCCGCGTCCGGCCGCACCTCGATCGAGGTCGTCGATCCCCGGTAGATCGTGTCGGCGACCCGGCCCGCAATGCGGTCCAGCCCCGCCTCGCCGGGTACGAGGGCGTGCGGACGAAAGCACAGCACCGCGGCGCCCGGGGAGGGATCACCGCACCGAACGCGGACCGTCGCGCCGAGGACGCGAGCGGCGCAGTATCCGTCCCCGTGCGCGCCGTCCACCTCGCCGTCCACCACCATTCCCCGCCCGACGAACCCCGCTACCATCGCGGTGGCGGGCCTGGCGAAGATCTCGCGGGGCGACGCGACCTGCTCGATCCTGCCGTCGCTCATGACCGCGATGCGGTGGCAAAGCGCCATCGCCTCCGCCTGGTCGTGGGTCACGTAGACCATCGTCGCGCCGCTTTGCGCGTGGAACCGCCGGAACTCCGATTGCATGGTCTCGCGCAGGTGCACGTCGAGGTTCGCGAGCGGCTCGTCGAGCAGCACCACCCGAGGTTCCATGACGAGGCAGCGGGCGAGGGCCACCCGCTGGCGCTGTCCCCCGGAGAGATCGGCGGGCCGGCGCTCGCCGAACTCCGACATGTCGACCTGGGCGAGGGCCGACCGAATGCGTGCCGATCGTTCGGAAGCGGGAACCTTCCGCACCCGAAGAGGGTAGCCGACGTTCTCGGCCACGCTCATGTGCGGCCACAGCGCATACGATTGGAAGACCATGCCGACCCGCCGATCCTCCGGTGGAACATGCAGGGAAGGTCCGCTCATGGCCTCGTCGTCGAAACGGATGGTCCCGCCGTCCGGCCGCTCGAAACCGGCGAGGAGGCGCAGCAACGTCGTCTTGCCGCATCCGGAGGGGCCGAGAAGCGCGAGGAACTCCCCCTCCGCGATCTCCATCGATACCCGGTCGACGGCGATGTGACTGCCGAACCGCCGGGTCAGGCCCTCGAGGCTCAGTCGCGCCAAGGCACCACGCCCTTCGGAAGCCGATGCGCCAATGCTTCCACCGTGCCCATGAGCCCCAGGATCGCGATGACCGCGAGGACCGCCACCGCGGCGGCAAGGACCGTGTAGCCTCCGTCATCGAGGTTGAAGACCAGCACCCCGAGGGTCTCGGTGCCGGACGACCAGAGCAGAGCGGAGACCGTCAGCTCGTTGAACGCGGTCATGAAGACGAGGATGGCTCCCGTCGCCGCCATCGGCAGTACCGCCGGCACGACGACCGTGCGCAGCCGAAACAGGAAGCGGGCGCCGCAGGTCTGAGCGGCCTGCTCGAGGGCACGGTCGACCTGAGCGAACCCCGCGATGACAGGGCGCAGGGCAAGGGTGAGAAAGCGCGCGAGGTAGGCGACGAAGATGATCCAGATGGTTCCGTAGAGGCTGACGTCGAGCACTGGCAGGGGTTTGAGGAACATCAGGATGCAGGCGATGGCGAGCACCACCCCGGGCAGTGCGTAGGGCAGTTCCGCGACGAGGTTCAACGCTGCGAGCACCGGCGAGCGCCGCCACATGATGAAGTACCCGAGCGGGATGGCGGCTGCGAGCAGCAGCGCGGCTGCGCCGGCGGCGAGAAAGAACGAATTGGTGAAGGCGCGCAGTGTCCCCGTCTGTCGCAGGATGACCTCGCGATAGGCCTCGAGGGTCGCGGTTCGGAGGTCGAGCGGAACCCCGTAGGAGGAGACCAGGGAGGTCGCGGCGAGCGCGACGAGCGGCACGACCAGGATGAGGGCGATGATCGCCCAGCAGGCGCACTCCGCGGGGGTTCGCCATCGTCCGAGGGTGAACGCGAGCGACTGCGACGGGACCCCGATCGTGCGGTAGTCACGACGCTTGAGCATCCACCCCTGCGCGAGCACCCCGGCGAACGCGATGACGCCGACCAGGATGGAGAGCACCGCGACCTCGGAGATGATCGACGGTCCGAATCCCGAAAGCCGCTGGTAGATGAGCACGGGCAGGGTCGCGTAGTTGTTCGGGATCCCGAGCATCGCCGGGATCCCGAAGTTCCCGATCGCGGACACGAAGGCGAGGGCGCTCCCGGCGATCAGCGCCGGCGCCATCAGCGGCAGCACGATGTCGGCGAGCACCCGCATGCTGCCCGTTCCGCACACTCGCGCCGCTTCCACCATCTCTCGCGGTAGCGAACGAAGGCCGGCGCGCAGGGCGAGGAACACGAGCGGCGCGTGCTGGATGCCGAGGAGCAGCATGATGCCTTCGGGGGAGTAGAGCGGGTGAGGGGTGCCGAGCGGAGGGGCGATGCCCAGCGCTCCGAGCAGCGGACTCGAGGCTCCGAAGAGTTGGATCCAGCTCAGGGCGGTGATCTGCGGGGGGACCATGAACGGGATCATGAAGCAGAAGACGAGCGCGGTCTTGGCGCGCAGGTCGGTCAGCGCCACGAGGAGGGCGAACACGCTGCCGATGAGGAGGGAGATGATTGTTCCACCCGCGGCGGTGAGGAGGCTGCGCTCGGTGGCGAGCCAGGTGGATTTCGCGCGCATCACCTCCACGAGGATGGACAGGTCGGCCGCTCCCCCCGGGGCGACGCCCTCGAGCAGGAGCCGGCCCATCGGGAGGACCGAGAGGGCGAAGACGAAGGCGGTGAGCAGGACGAGGAGCCACATGTCGGACCCGAGCCGAACCGGGAACCCGGCTCTGGTGCGCCCTCCGGAGTCGTGCGCCGCGGTCGGAAACCGCTTCATCTTCGCTCCAGCTTCTCGCCCGACGAGAACGGACTCGCCGCCCTCCGGAATCGGGCCATCCGCTCCGCGGTCGGCGCGGACATGACGGCGGGGACCGATCCGTTCGCCGGGCAGACTACCCCGCTACGAACCGTTGGGGAATTCGCGCGAAGTCTCCGGGCGCGCGGTCGTGTTCCGGCGGTACCCCGCGCAGCTTCTCCGGCAGCAGAGGTCGGGGGCCGGGGCCCGGGGCCCTCGGTCCGGCGGCACCCAAGGTCGATCGGTATCTCGGGGGGCCGCGATCGCCGTCGGACGACCGCGGCCCCCGGAACGGCGGCTACTGGCCGAAGACCTCGGTGAACTTCTTGCGGTTGGCGTCCGCGTCGGCGAGCGCCTTCGCCGCGTCGAACGCCATGAGCCGGATCCGATCGCGGGGCGGGAATCCGGGAGGTGGCGCGACGTCGGGATGCGCGGCCAGATAGCCCTGACTCGCCGCGAGCGCCTGCCCCTCCGGCGAGAGCACGAAGTCGACGAACGCCTTGGCCGCCTCCGGATTGCCGGCCGTCGAGAGGATCGCGACCGGCTCGGTCACCGCGCTCACCCCCGACTCGGGGAACACGAACGCGACCGGCGAGCCCTTTGCCTTGGCCCGGATCGGCACGAAGTCCACCACCATCCCGTAGAGCTTCTCTCCGCCCGCGACTGCCTTGAACGTGCCTCCGTTGCCCCCCTTGGGAGTCACCCCGTTGGCTGCAAGCTTCTCGTAGTAGGTCCATCCGAGCGAAGGATTGGAGGTGAGCGTCGCCATGTGCACGGTCGCCGCTCCCGAGGTCAGCGGGCTCGGCATCGCCACGAGGCCCTTGGCCTCGGGTTTGACCAGGTCGGACCACTCGGCGGGCTGCATCGGGGCGCCGGTGTTGTAGACGATGCCGGTGGTGATCAGCTTGGTGGAGAAGTAGGTGCGGTCCACGTCATGGAGGGCCGGGTCGTATGGGCCGACCGGCGCATCCGGGTGCGCCATCAGGCGTCCTTCGGACTTCAGCGACTCCATGTTGACGACGTCCGCGATGAGCAGCACATCCGGCTTCGGCGCGCCGGCCGCAAATTCGGCGCGAAGCTTTGCCATCACCTTGGTGGTGCCGTCCCGGATCCATTCCACCTCGACCTCGGGGTGGACCGCCCGAAAGGCGTCGACGGTTTGCTGGGCGTCCTTGTTCGGCTGCGAGGTGTAGAGCACGAGCTTGCCGGACGCGGCGAGCGCGTCGGCGGTGAGCACACCGGCCAGGACCAGGCCGGCGAGGGCAGGGATCGATCGCATGGGTTTTCCTCCCGTGGAAGCGGTGGGTTCTCGCTCGCCGACCGGACCTCACGGGTCGGGGGGCGAACGGCGAATCGGCACGGTAGCCGGGCTGGATTGCAGGAGCATGAAGAACCGTCGGTCAGGGGTCGCCGGGGGCGGGCGCGGCGGCGCGAAGTCCCAGCATGTGGCAGATGGCGAAGGTGAGGTCGGCGCGGTTGAGGGTGTAGAAGTGGAAGTCGGACACGCCCTCGGCGGCGAGGATCCGGCACTGCTCTCCCGCCACCATCGCCGCCACGAGCTTTCGCGCCTCCGAATCGTCATCGAGCGTCTCGAAGAGCCGCGTCAGCCACGAAGGCACCGTCGTGCCGCACAGGCGCGCGAAGCGGGCGACCTGGCCGTAGTTGGTCACCGGCAGGATCCCCGGGATGAGCGGGGCTTCGATGCCGGCCCGGCGAACGCGGTCGCGGAAGCCGAGAAAGAGCTCGGTGTCGAAGAAGAACTGGGTGATGGCCCGGCTCGCCCCCGCGTCCAGCTTGCGCTTGAGGTTGTCGAGATCGAACCCGGGGCTCGGGGCGTCGGGGTGGGTTTCCGGGTAGGCGGCGACCGAGATGTCGAAGTCCGCGATGCGGTGAAGCCCGGCCACGAGGTCGGCCGCGTGGGCGTAACCGCCGGGGTGCGGCTCGTAGCGGGCACCGGCTTCGGGAGGGTCGCCACGCAGGGCCACGATGTGGCGAACCCCGGCCGCGTGGTACGAGCGCGCCACCTCGTCCACCTCTTCGCGCGAGGCGCCGACGCAGGTGAGATGCGCCGCCGGGGTGAGGGAGGTCTCCTCGAGGATCCGGTGCACCGTCGCGTGGGTGCGATGGCGGGTGCTGCCCCCCGCCCCGTAGGTGACGGAAACGAACTTCGGCACGAGCGGCGCGAGGCGGAGGATCGAGCGCCAGAGCGTGCGTTCCATTTCCTCCGTCCGGGGCGGAAAGAACTCGAACGACACGCCGATGCCCTCCATGCCGGAGAACCGCAGCGCGAGCGTGCTGAGGCGTTCGGGGATGGGTGCGACTTCCGGATGTGCTGCCATTGGGTTCGCCACCTCGACCTCCGGGGCATGCGGGCTCGCGCCACGCGGTTCCCGCCCCGTGGGCCGGATCTTCGCACGGCGCGGCGGAGAAGGCCGGCGGAGGGCGTGCAGGGAGAAGGGGTCAGGCGTCCGCCCTCATGGAGGATTCCGGTCCCCCGCCTCCGGCCGGTGCCCTATCATGCGGCTCCGGCGTGCGGCAGGGCCGCGGCGACCGGGAACATTGGGGGCGGGGGCGATGGTCAAGCTGGTCGTCTGTTTCAAGCGCCGGGCGGACCTGGAGGTCGAGCCCTTTCAGGAATACTGGCG
>JAJECB010000115.1 GCA_022822245.1 Gammaproteobacteria bacterium | reverse complement strand
CTCGCCGGACGGCCGTCCTCGCGGCGCATCGCGATCTGGCGGATCCGGCACTGCCAGCGCAGGAACCGGTCCCTCAGCTCCTCGTTGGCGCGGTCGAGACGCACCACGTTGGTGCCGGCCTCCATGGTGCGTCAGACCGCGCCGAGAGCCAGTCGGAAGAACCGGTCTCCGCGCATCGGGGTCGCGATCAGGCGGCGGCGCGGCGCTCGACGGCTTCGGACGGATCGCGGAAGGGCCGGTCGTGCTCGAGGCTGGGGACCTTCCCGCGCGCCTCGGCGACGCTCGCGAGGTCCACCGTGGTGACGACGTACCCCACCCCCGAGCCCCCGTCCGCGAGGACCTCGCCCCACGGCGAGACGACGAGGGAGTGGCCGTAAGCGGCGCCCCCGCCCGGCACCTCGCCCACCGCGCAAGGAGCCACCACCACCGCGCCGTTCTCGATCGCACGGGCGCGGTTCAGCACGTGCCAGTGGGCCTCGCCGGTCGTCCGGGTGAACGCGGCCGGCACCACGAGGATCTCCGCCCCCGCCCGCGCGAGCGCCCGGTAGAGGTGGGGGAAACGAAGGTCGTAGCAGATGGTCATGCCGAGCCGCCCCCACGGGGTATCCGCCACCACCGCGTCCCCGCCCGGCGCGACCACCGCCGACTCGCGGTAGCGCTGGGTCGGCGACAGGTCCACGTCGAAGAGGTGGATCTTGTCGTAGCGGGCCCGGATCCGCCCCCGGTCGTCGACCAGGTAGCCGCGGTTGAGGAGTCGGCCGCCCGGTCCGTCGATCGCGACGGAGCCGATCAGCATCCACACCCCGGCCTCGTTCGCGAAGCCGCGGAGCGCGGCGAGCACGGGATGGCGGTCCTCCGGGGCGGTCGGGGGCGCGAACAGCCCACCCTCGCTCCGGAGTCCCCCGCAGTACTCGGGGAGGCACACGAGCTCCGCCCCGTCCATCACCGCCTCGCGGGCAAGCCGGAGCGCTTCCTCCGTCGCCTCCCGGAAGCTGGCGACCGGTCGCGTCTGCAGGCAGCCGATCCGCACCTCGCGTGTCATCGTCATCGTTCCGTCTCCGTCCGTTGTCCGCCGCTCCGGGCCCCCGCCTCAGAACTTCTTGTACGCCTGCCGGAGCTGCACCAGGGGATGGTGCTCCGACATCTGGAACTTGACGAGCAGCTCGCGCGCGATCATGTCCCGGTCCTGCTGGTTGTCGGGCAGATCCATGTCCTCCGGAACCCGCACCCAGCCGTTGATGTTGCGGTCGAACACCGCCGCGTTCCCTTCCTCGTAGCCCATGTGCACGTCCTCGAGCCAGTTGAGGTCTTCCCAGCCCATGAGCTCGAGGTAGCGCTTGAGGAAGGGTGTCAGGCGTTCGTAGTCGGGGACCAGGTTGACATCGTAGCGGTACCCGATGTGCTGGCCGATCTCCTTCTCGCGCGCCGAGTCGAGTCCATCACCGGAGATGAACTGGTCGACGCTCTTGATTTCGCTTCCCTTGTAGCTGCTGCCTGCCATTGTTCTCTCCTCTCCCGCGAGCGGCCGTCCGAACCCGGACGCCGCGCTCGGCGAGGCGGGGCCCGTCGCGTACGCGGCGGCGCGGACGCGAGGCTTCCGCCCTACAGGTGATGATAGTCCTCGACGCCCACCGTGTGGTTGGTGCCCGCGAGCGGAACCCCGGCCATCGCCGACGCCTCCATGGTGAGCGCGGCGAGGTCCTCGGGCTCGAGGCTGTGGACGTCGGTCTTCCCGCATGCCCGCGCCATCATCTGGGCCTCGATGGTGAGGGTGTGCAGGAAGTTGTAGACCCGCTCGGCCGCCTCGTCCGGATCGAGCCGCGCCCGCAGGGCCGGATCCTGCGTCGCCACCCCGACCGGGCACCGGCCGGTATGGCAGTGGTAGCAGTGTCCGGCCTCGACCCCGATCTCGGTCTCGAAGTCCGATTCGGGAATGTCCTTGTTGCAGTTGAGGGCCATCAGCACCGAGTGCCCGATGGCGATCGCGTCCGCGCCGAGGGCGAGGGCCTTGGCGACGTCCCCGCCGTTGCGGATCCCGCCCGCGTAGACGAGGGAGATCTCGCCCCGCTTGCCGAGGTCGTCGATGGCCCGGCGCGCCTGGCGGATGGCCGCCATCCCCGGCACCCCGGTCTCCTCGGTCGCGAGGTGGGGACCCGCGCCGGTGCCCCCTTCCATCCCGTCGATGTAGATGGAGTCGGGATCGCACTTCACGGCCATCCGCACGTCGTCGTACACCCGCGCCGCGCCGAGCTTGAGCTGGATCGGGATCTGCCAGTCCGTCGCCTCGCGGATCTCGATGATCTTGAGCGCGAGGTCGTCGGGTCCGAGCCAGTCGGGATGGCGGGCCGGGGAGCGCTGGTCGATGCCCGCGGGGAGGCTGCGCATCTCCGCGACCTGGTCGGTGACCTTCTGCCCCATCAGGTGTCCGCCGAGCCCCACCTTGCATCCCTGGCCGATGAAGAACTCGCACGCGTCCGCGAGCACGAGGTGGTGGGGGTTGAACCCGTAGCGCGACTGGATGCACTGGTAGAACCACTTCGTCGAGTAGCGCCGCTCGTCCGGGATCATGCCTCCCTCGCCCGAGCACGTCGCCGACCCCGCCATCGTCGCGCCCCGAGCGAGGGCGGTCTTCGCCTCGTAGGAAAGGGCGCCGAAGCTCATGCCGGTGACGTAGACCGGGATGTCGAGCTCGAGGGGGACCTTCGCACGCGGGCCGATGACCGTCTTCGTGTCGCACTTCTCCCGGTAGCCCTCGATCACGAACCGGGTCAGCGTTCCCGGAAGGAAGGTGAGGTCGTCCCAGTGCGGGATCGGCTTGAACATCGAAAAGCCGCGCATCCGGTATCGCCCGAGCTCGGACTTGATGTGGATGTCGTCGATCACCTCCCGGGTGAAAATCCGGCTCCGCCCGAGAATGCTCGTGTTGCGCTTGGGTCTCGCCGCCGGATCGAGCCGCGGCGCGGTCTCGCTCTTCGCCATCTCGTTGTCTCCCGTATCCCCGTGGTTCCCCGCGTTTCGAAGCGGTGCGCCCGGTCCGATCAGAGGATCAGCTTCTTCTCGGTCGGCTCCAGGTTGTCGTAGTTCCAGAGCTGCTTGCCGGCCACGATCTTGGTGAAGTGATCGACCCCGTTCCCGGGCAGCAGCTCGTACTGCCGGAGCTTGCGGGTGAGCCAGGCGCGGTCCAGATCCGTCAGCTCCGCCGGCACCGCGTCCACCCCGAGATCGCGGATCTCCCCTCCGACGTAGATCGTCCCGTCGTACATCGAGTCGCCGAGGTTCTTTCCCGCGTTCCCGCAGACCACCATGCGTCCGCGCTGCATCATGAACCCGGAGAAGGCGCCGGTGTCCCCGCCGACGATGATCGTTCCGCCCTTCATGTCGATACCGGTCCGCGAACCGACCGAGCCGCGGCACACGAGGTCCCCGCCCCGCATCGCGGCCCCGAACGTCGAGCCGGCGTTCTTCTCGATGAGGACGGTGCCCGCCATCATGTTCTCGCCGCACGA
>JAJECB010000047.1 GCA_022822245.1 Gammaproteobacteria bacterium | reverse complement strand
CTCGCCGGCAGTCACCGGGTTGAACCCGAGATCGGCCCCGAGGATCGCCTTCTCCACCGCGGGGATGATGGACTTCTCCCACGGCGAGACGCTGAGGGTGCGGGCATCGGCCACCCCGATGGTGGCAATCTGGTTCAGCGCGACGTCCGACCCGTGATAGGGCACCCTGACGTGCTCGATGAGCGCGGGGCTCGGCCGGCCGGTGCGGATCCGGGCGAGCTCGCTCGAGAACGCCGAGACACTCTTCTGCATGCGGGCGACCGCATCGTTCTCCACCTCGTCAAGCATGCGCAGTCTCCGTATTCGGGGCGACCCCGATGAGCGAGCCTTCCGGATGGCCGCGGGCGGCGCGCAGCAACGCCCCCTGCCGAGCCATGTCCATGACCCGGATGGGCATCGCGTGGTCGCGGCACAGCACGATTGCGGTCGCGTCCATCACTCCGAGCTTGCGTTCGATGACCTCGTCGTAGCTCAGCCGTTCGTAGCGCACGGCGCCGGGATGCTTCTCCGGGTCCATGGAGAACACCCCGTCCACCCGGGTCGCCTTGATCATCAGCCGCGCCTCGAGCTCCACCGCCCGGAGGGCCGCGGCCGAATCGGTCGTGAAGTACGGATTGCCGGTGCCGGCGGCGAGGATCACCACCCGCCCCTTCTCCAGGTGCCGGATCGCGCGCCGGCGCAGGAAGTCCTCGCAGACCTCGTTGATGCGGATCGCCGACATCACCCGCACGTGCATCCCGCGGCGTTCCAGCGCGTCCTGCAGGGCGAGGGCGTTGATCACGGTGGCGAGCATGCCGATGTGATCGCCGGTGGTGCGGTCCATCCCCGACTCGGCGAGGCCCGCGCCCCGGAAGATGTTGCCCCCGCCGATGACGATCCCGAGCTGAACCCCGGCGGTGACGAGGCCCTGCACCTCCTCCGCGATCGACTGGAGCACTCCGGGGTCGATGCCGTAGCCGACTTTTCCGAGCAGCGCCTCGCCGCTCAACTTCACCAGAATGCGATCGTAGGTCAAGCGTTCTTCCGGACCTGCGCCATGACTTCGGAGACGAAGTCGTCCTCGCGGCGCTCGATCCCCTCCCCCACCTCGTAGCGGACGAAGCGGTGGACCACCGCGCCCCGACCGGAGAGGTAGTCGGCGACGTTGACGTCGGGGTCCTTGACGAACGGCTGGCCGAGCAGGGTGGATTCGCCCGCGAACTTCCGAAGCCTTCCGGCGACGATCTTCTCGACGATGGCGGGCGGCTTGCCGGTATCCGCGGCCTGGGCCTCGATGATCGACCGCTCGCGCTCCACGAGATCGGCCGGCAGGTCGGACTCGCTCACCGCGAGGGGCCGGCTCGCGGCGACGTGCATCGCGATGTCCTTGCCGGTAGCGGCAGGGTCTTCGCGCGCGTCGACGGCGACGAGGACGCCGATGCGCCCGGCGTGGGAGTAGCCGGAGACGCACCCGCCGGGGGCGTCGAGGACCTCGAACCGCCGGACGGAAATGTTCTCCCCGATCCGCGCGACGAGCTCCCGGCGGCGATCGTCGACGGTGGCGCCGCCGTCGAGGGTGAGGGCGCCGAGCGACTCGACACCGTCCGGCTCGTGGGCCAGCACCAAGCGGGCGACCTCGTCGGCGAACCGCCGGAAGTCGTCCTCGCGGGCGACGAAGTCGGTCTCGCAGTTGACCTCGACCATGGCGCCGCGCGAGCCGCCGGCCTCGACCGCGACCAGCCCCTCCGCGGCGATGCGCCCCGCCTTGCGGTCCGCGGCGGCAAGGCCGCTCTTGCGCATGGCCTCGACGGCCGCCTCGAGGTCGCCGCCCGCCGCGACGAGCGCCTTCTTGCAGTCCATCATCCCGGCCCCGGTGCGATCCCGGAGCGCCTTCACCTGGGCGGCGGTCACCGCGGCCATGGCTAGCGGCCCTCCGAGGCGTCGGAGCCGGCGGCGGCATCCCCCGCCGGAGCATCGGTCGGCCCGGAGACTCCGAAGACGAACGTCGTCGTGGCGCCCTGCGGCGGTCCGGCCCGTTCCTCCATGGTGAGACCCGCCAAATCGAGGAACTTCTGGGTATCCAGTGCTGCACACACCGCTGGCATCCGATCCTGAAGGCCCATCTCGCGATGCACATCACCGGAAGTCACTCTCACCCTGGTCTCGCCGGCTTCCCGGGCCGGGGCGATGTGGTTAGTGATGACGTGCAGGCGAATACGGTCGGCCAGGGTCGCGTCGCTTGCCCCTTCGGCCACATCTGAACCCGCATCGACGGGGGCCTCAGCCTCGGCTGTCGCAGGTTCCGTTGGAATGGGCTCGGGAGCCGCCTCGACGGGAGTGGAAGGAGCCGGCTCGGGAGCGACGGCGGGCGCCGCTTCGGCCGGGGCTGCCTCCGCGGAAGTGGCGGGGGCGGGCTCGGCGGCAGGAGCCGCCTCGCTCGACTCGACCGAGACGGGGGCGCCGCCGCCGTTCGCGGGCGCCCCGGTCGTGTCCGCGGCGCCCTTCTCCCCGGGGTCGATCTCCAGGTGGGCAGCCTGCCGCGCCTCGATGATCGCGTCCGCGACCCCGACGGTGTAGAGCTCGATTGCGCGGGCCGCGTCGTCGTTCCCGGGGATCACGTAGTCCACCCGATCCGGCTCGTGGTTGGTGTCCACCACCCCGACGATGGGAATGCCGAGCTTGTCCGCCTCGCGCACCGCGATCTTCTCGTGACCCACATCGACGACGTAGAGCACGTCGGGCAACGACTCCGTGTTCTTGATGCCGCCGAGGCTGCGCTGGAGCTTGGCGAGGGACCGCCGGAAGCTGAGCGCCTCCTTCTTGCTCATGCGCTGGACGCGGCCGTCCTCCTCCATCGCCTCCATCTCCCGGAGCCGGGCGATGGACGCGCGCACGGTCTTGAAGTTGGTGAGCATGCCGCCGAGCCAGCGCTGGTCGACGTAGGGCATGCCGCACCGGATCGCCTCGCGGCGGATCACCTCCTGAGCAGCGCGCTTGGTGCCGACGAAGAGCACCGTTCCGTTGCTGGCCGCCATGCGGCCGAGGAAGTTGATCGCCTCCCGGTACAGGGCCAGGGTCACCTCGAGGTTGATGATGTGGATGCGGTTGCGCTCGCCGAAGATGTACGGCGCCATCTTCGGATTCCAGTATCGCGACTGATGGCCGAAGTGCACTCCGGCCTGCAGCATGTCGCGCATCGAGACGATGGACATCGGGGTTCCTTCTCGTTCGGGTTGTGCCTCCACGCACCCCATGCGCCGACCTCGTTCGAGGCACCCGGACGCACGTGCCGATGCGTGTGCGGATTATCGGTCCGTCTTGCTCACGACGGGCGCGCATTTATACCATATCCGGCCTCCCCTTTTGCCGGCCGGCGGTATGGCGATCTCCATCAAGACCCCCGAAGAAATCGAAAAGATGCGCGTGGCCGGACGGCTCGCCGCGGAGGTGCTGGAGATGATCGAGCCGCACGTGGCCGCGGGGGTGACCACCGGCGAACTCGACGCCATCTGCCACCGGTACATCGTGGACGAGCAGAAGGCGATCCCGGCCCCGCTCAACTACCGCGGCTTTCCGAAGTCCATCT
Source organism: Gammaproteobacteria bacterium (assembly GCA_022822245.1). The sequence continues at coordinate 12,187 of JAJECB010000047.1, read as the reverse complement.
GCACGTCGGTCAACCACGTGGTCTGCCACGGCATCCCGGGCGATCGCCGGTTGAAGAACGGCGACATCATCAACATCGACATCACGGTGATCAAGGATGGCTACCACGGCGACACCAGCCGCATGTTCTTCATCGGCAAGCCGTCGCTCGTCCGGGAGCGGGTCACCCGGATCAGCCGCGAGTGCATGTGGCGGGGGATCGAGCGGGTGCGGCCGGGCGCCCGGCTCGGCGACATCGGACACGCGATCCAGCACCATGCCGAGCGCAACAACTGCTCCGTCGTGCGCGAGTTCTGCGGCCACGGCATCGGGCGGGTGTTCCACGAGGAGCCGCAGATCCTCCACTACGGGGTGCCCGGGACGGGAGTGCGGATCGAGGCGGGCATGACGTTCACCATCGAGCCCATGATCAACGCCGGCAAGCGGCACGTGAAGGTCCTCCCCGACGGCTGGACCGCGGTCACGAAGGACCGGAGCGACTCCGCCCAGTGGGAGCACACCATCCTGGTGACTCCGGACGGCTGCGAGGTCCTCACCCGACCGGGCTGCCGCCCCGCGGCTTGACCGCGTCCCGCGCCGCCGAGCTCCGCGCCGGCCTCGAGGGCCGAAGCGCCGCGATCCGGGCGCGGTTCGACGCGGGCGCCCCGGCCGCCGAGCTCGTCGCGGCGCGGGCGGCCGCGGTGGACGAGACGCTGCGGGGGGCGTGGGAGGAGCTCGGGCTCGACGGCGACGCCGCCCTCGTCGCGGTCGGGGGTTACGGGCGCGGCGAGCTGCACCCCGCCTCCGACGTCGACCTCCTGGTGGTGGTCGGGGCGCGGCGCGCGTCCGCCCTCCGGCGCCGGCGCTCGGATCCGCGCGTCGAGTCGTTCATCACCATGGCCTGGGACCTCGGGCTCGAGGTCGGGCACGCGGTCCGAAGCGTGCGGCAGTGCGCGACGGAGGCCCGCCGCGACCTCACCGTCATCACGAACCTCGTCGAGTCCCGCCATCTCGCCGGGTCGCGCGAGCTGTTCGACGAGATGCGGGGCGCGGTCGCGCCCTCGCGGATGTGGCCCGCCGACAAGTTCTTCCACGCCAAGGAGCGCGAGCAGCGCGAACGGCACCTGCGCCACCGCGACTCGGCCTACCATCTCGAGCCGAACGTGAAGGAAGGGCCGGGCGGGCTCCGCGACATCCAGACCATCGCGTGGGTCGCGCGCCGCTACTTCGGGGCGGAAGGAGGAACGAGCCCGGGGCTTCGCGACCTCTTCGACCACGGCTTCCTGACCGGGGAGGAGTTCCGGAGCCTTCGCGACGGCCAGGGCTTCCTGTGGCAGGCGCGCACCGCGCTCCACTACCTCGCCGGCCGGCGCGAGGACCGCCTGCTCTTCGATCGCCAGATCGCGATCGCGGCCCACTTCGGGTATCGCGACGCCGACCACAACCTCGGCGTCGAGCAGTTCATGAAGCGCTACTACCGGACCGTCCAGCACCTGAGCCGGCTGAACGAGCTGCTGCTGCAGCTCTTCCGCGAGCGCTTCGTCGACCGGGAGGGACGGTCGGGGGTGCGGCGCCTCAACCGGCGGTTCCAGGTCCGCGACGGGCGGATCGAGGTGGTCGACGGCGACGTGTTCCGCCGCCACCCCTTCGCCCTGCTCGAGATCTTCCTGCTGCTCCAGCAGAACCCCGAGCTCGGCGGGGTGCGGGCGTCGACGATCCGCGACATCCGCCGCCACCTCCACCTCGTGGACGAGGAGTTCCGGCGCGACCTCGCGTGCCGGAGCCTGTTCCTGGAGATCCTCCGCGAGCCGCGCGGGCTCGCGCGGGCTCTCCGGCGCATGCACGCCTACGGGATCCTCGGCCGCTACCTGCCGGAGTTCGGCCGGATCACGGGCCTCATGCAGTTCGACCTCTTCCACGCCTATACCGTCGACGAGCACCTCTTGCGCACCGTCGCGCACCTGCGCCGTTTCGGGCGCCCCGATCACCGCGCCGAGCTCCCCCACTGCTCGGACGTCTTCGACACCCTGCCGAAGCCGGAGCTGCTCCACCTCGCCGGGCTCTTCCACGACATCGCGAAGGGACGCGGCTCGGACCACTCCGAAGAGGGCGAGCGCGACGCCGCCGCCTTCTGCGATCGGCACGGGATCAGCCGGTTCGACGCGGGGCTCGTCGGATGGCTGGTACGCCACCACCTCACGATGTCGATGACCGCCCAGCGCGAGGACATCTCGGACCCTCAGGTGGTGCGCCGGTTCGCGGACCTGGTGGGCGACGGGGTGCGGCTCGACTACCTGTACCTGCTGACCGTCGCCGACATGCGGGCGACCAACCCGAACCTGTGGACGGACTGGAAGGACAGCCTCCTCCGCGACCTCTACCAGGCGACCCGCCGCATCCTCCTCCACGACGTGGACGGACGGATGCCCGCCGCGGTCGAGCTCGCGCGCGAGTGCCGCGACGAGGCGCGGCGCCAGCTCGGTGCGACCGGACCCGCGACGTCGCTGCTCGCGGACCTCTGGGAGACCCTGGAGACCGACTACTTCGTGCTGACGCCGCCGGAGGCGGTCGCCTGGCACGCCGCCGAGGTGCTCGGGAACGGCGGGGGCTCAGGCGGGGACCCGGTGGTCGCGGTGAGGACCCACCGCAAGCGCACGGAGGTCTTCTTTCACGTGCCCGACCGGGACCATCTCTTCGCGGCGGCGACGACGCTCCTCGAGCGGGCCGGGCTCACGGTGGTGGACGCCCGGGTGTTCACCACCAGCACCGGCATGTCCTTCGACTCGTTCACGGTCGCCGAGCCGACCGGCGCACCGCTCGAGGAGCCGCGGCGTCGCGAGGAAGTGCGGAGGGCCCTCGCGCGGGGACTCGAAGAGCCGGAGAAGGCGGTGTACCCGACCAACCGGCTGCCCCGGCGGCAGGTGAAGAGCTTCCGGATCCCGGTGCGGGTCACCTTCGACGACGAGCCCGCCAACGGGCGGACGGTGATGGAGGTGGTGTGCGGGGATCGGCCGGGGGTGCTTTCGCGCATCGGGTGGGCCCTCGCGGGCACCAGGGCCTCGGTGCACGGCGCGAAGATCGCCACTTTCGGAGAGCGGGCGGAGGACGTCTTCCGGCTTACCGGCCGGTCGGGGAGACCGCTCGACGCGCACGAGCGCGAGAGCCTCCGCGCCCACATCGAGCGCGCCCTCGGTCCGCGTGAAGAGGGTCAGCCGCCGGTTACCGGAGGAAAGAAGGCCACCTCGTCGCCGTCCGCGACGGGGTGATCGGCCTCCGCGTACTCGAGGTTGACAGCGGAGAGCAGGTTCCCGGCGAGCGGCTCGGGGCCGCCGACCCGCTCCCACACCTCCTCCACGGTCGCCGGCAGGGGGGGGGCCAGCCGATCCTCGCCGCGCCCCATCCGTTCCCGGAGGCTCGCGAAGTACTTGACGGTGATCGCCATCGCAGAGTCACTATAGCCCTCGCCCGGCGAGCGGACAATCGGGGGAATGCCCTTCCGCCCCCTCGCCGGCCGGTCGCCTCCCCACGCCGCGCCGGAGTCTCTCCGCGAATGGCGGAAGGGGTGCCCGCACCGGTAGAATGGCGCCCGTGCTGACCCATTTCCGAAACGACGGCGCGGCGCACATGGTCGACGTGGGGGCCAAGGACGAAACCCACCGGATCGCGGTTGCGGAAGGCCGCATCGAAATGCGTCCGGAAACGCTCCGCCTCATCCGCGAGGGCGAGCACGACAAGGGCGACGTGCTCGGGGTCGCCCGCATCGCCGCCATCCAGGCCGCGAAGCGCACCGCCGAGCTCATCCCCCTCTGCCATCCCCTCCCCCTCACCCGGATCGAAGTCGACCTCGAGGCCGCCGCCGGAGACGGGGACGCGGGCGCGGACGCGGTGCGCTGCCGGGCCCGGGCGGAGACGGTGGGGAGGACCGGGGTGGAGATGGAGGCGCTGACCGCGGTCCAGGTCGGCCTCCTCACCATCTACGACATGTGCAAGGCGGCGGACCGAGGAATGACCATCGCCGGGGTGCGGCTGGTGGAGAAGTCGGGTGGCCGCTCGGGCCACTGGCGGGCCGCCGCGGCCGAGGAGGATCCGGTCCCATGAACGACTCCCTGTCCCAGCAGCTCGATCGCCTCGAAGGGCACCTCCGCGAGGAGAACCCGATCCTCCTCGATGCGGTGCGATCCTTCCGGCGCCTCGACGAGGTCGCCTGGCGGCTCGGGCTCCTGCCGTCCGACCAGTCCCTCGCGAGTCAGGTCCCCTGGTGGCCGCTCATCGCGGTGCTCGGCACCTTCTCGGCCGGCAAGTCCACCTTCATCAACGGCTATCTCGGCCAGACGGTCCAGGTCTCCGGCAACCAGGCGGTGGACGACCGCTTCACCGCGATCTGCTTCAGCGCCGGCGAAGGCCCGCCGCGCGCCCTCCCCGGCCTCGCCCTCGATGCCGACCCGCGGTTCCCGTTCTACCAGGTGAGCCGCGACATCGAGGAGGTCGCGGCCGGCGAGGGACGGCGGATCGACGCGTACCTTCAGCTCAAGACCTGCTCCAGCCCTCGCATCCGCGGCAAGATCATCATCGACTCCCCGGGATTCGACGCCGACGAGCAGCGGACCTCGATCCTTCGCATCTCGGACCACATCATCGGGCTCGCCGATCTGGTGCTGGTGTTCTTCGACGCCCGCCATCCCGAGCCGGGCGCGATGCAGGACACCCTGCGCCACCTCGTCGAGCGGGCCGTCGGGCGCGCGGACTCGAGCAAGTTCCTGTACATCCTCAACCAGGTCGACAACACGGCCCGGGAGGACAACCCGGAGGAGGTCTTCGGGGCCTGGCAGCGGGCCCTCGCCTCGAGCGGACTCACCGCCGGGCGCTTCTACCAGATCTACGACGAGGCATCGGCGATCCCGATCGAGAACGAGGGCCTTCGCACCCGCTTCCGGTCCAAGCGCGACGCGGACCTCGCGGAGATCCGCAACCGCATGGAGCAGGTGGAAGTCGAACGGGCCTACCGGGTAATCGGCATGCTGGAGAAGCTCGCCCTGGCCGTTCGCGACGAGGCGGTGCCCGCGCTCGAGGAGGCCCGGGCGGCATGGCGCCGGCGGGTCCTGCTGACCGATGCGGCGCTCCTCGTGGTCCTCGCGGCGGCGGTGGCCGCGGTGGGGTTCCAGTTCGGGTTCGGCGCCGCGACGGGCTGGCTCGGCGCGGCCGGGTTCGGCACCGCCCTCGGCGCCGCGGTGCTGCTCGTCGCCGCGGGGTACGTGCACTTCCAGGTGCGGCGAATGGCCGCGCGGGCCTGCGGGAGGCGCCTCGTTCGCGGATGGACGGCGGACTCGCCCATCGACGCCGACTGGCTCGGGCGGGCGTTCGCGCACGGCACGTCGGCGTGGCGCACCATGTGGGTCGCTGCCCCGGCGGGCTGGGGAGGCGCGGCGAAGCGGAAGGTCGCGGACGTGCTCGAGGAGACCGGCCGCTACGTGCAGCGGCTCAACGACCGGTTCGCCGACCCCTCCGGCCGGAGCCAGCCGGACCCGGAGGCGCCGGAGTCCGACCACCCCGGCGAAGCGCCCGAGCGCCGGCGCCAGGAACAGCCGGACCCGACCATCGGCGCTTGAGACCCGCCGGCTCCGGACCGGCTTCGCTTGCCCCTTGGGGCGGAGCCCTCCGGGCCCGAATCAAGCCCCGGCTCAGGCCCGGACGCGCCAGATGGCGGCGACCGCGATGAAGCGGCTGAGGGCCATCGCGACGAACACCCAGAACCAGCCGTGGACGGTCGAGACCGCGAGCAGGCCGAAGAGCCACGCCTGGAGCGCGCCATAGACGTAGCCGTGGGCGTCGAGCACGCCCGAGGCGGTGCCCGCGAGCCGCCTTCCCGCGAGGTCCACCGCGAGCGCGGCCACCGGGGACAGGTTCACGGTGAACCCCCCGAGGAAGAGGAGCGCGGCCGCGAGCGGCGCGTTCCCCGCCGGGCTCACCGCGATGACGAGCATCATCACCCCGCTCGCCGCCCCCGCGATCGCGATCATGATCGAGCGATTGGCCCGGAACACCCGGTCCGAGAGCGACCCCCCGGTAAGCGGCGCGAAGAGATACCCGACCGGGTAGGCGAACGTGATCCAGGCCATGGTGACGAGGTCGAACCCGCCGACGTGGACGTAGTAGACCGGCGCCCACGAGACGATGCCGTAGCGCACCACGTTGTCGAGACCCTTCACCTGGCAGGCGACGAAGAAGCGCCAGTTCGAGAGGAGATGCACGTAGGCGGCGAGGCCGTGCGCGCGGCCCTCCGCCGCGCTCTCCGCGTCGCGCGAAACCTCGTCGTCCTCGGAGTAGGCGGGAAGGCCCACGTCCGACGGGCGGTCCCGGGCCACGAACCAGAACGCGATGCCAAGCAACGCGATGACGAGGGGCGGGTAGCGAAGGGCGGCTCGCCACCCCCACGCGGCGGCCACCGCGGGGCTCACGATCCACACGAGGAGGAGCGCGATGCCGGCCGCGGTGAGCACCCAGCCGAGGGCCCGGCCGCGCTCGCGGCGCGACCACCACTGGGCGAGGAGGCCGATGCCGGGGGCCCACGTCGCGGCGTTGACGAAGCCCACGACGGCCCACGGGATCGCGAGCGACGCGACGTCGTCCCCGAAGCTCGCCACCACGTTGAAAGCGGCGGTGGCGATCGCTCCGGCGAGCACGACGCGGCGGTAGCCGTACCGCTCCCCGAGGCGACCGTGCACGAGGTCGCCGAGCGCGAACCCCCAGAACATGCACGAGTTGATGAAGCCGCTCTCGGCCGCGGTGATCCCGAGGTCGTCGATGACCTGCGGCTGGATGAGGCTGAAGTTGAAACGCCCGAGGTAGTTGACGCAGTAGAAGACGCAGAACCCGCCGAGGACCCGCCACTTCCAGTAGCGGTAGGCGTGGAAGTGCTCGGGCTTCATCGAGGTCCGCCGATTCGCCGGGCCGCGGCCGCGCGGCGGCGCCGCGTCCTGGCCGCTGCGCCTCAGCCGGCCCGTTGCCGCGCCCAGCCGTCGCGCAGGGTCACGGTGCGGTTGAAGCCGAGGTCGTCGTCGCGGCAGAAGTACCCGAGCCGCTCGAACTGGAAGCGCTCGCCGGGTCGGGCGGCGGCGAGGGAAGGCTCGATCCGGGCGTCCCCGACCACCTCGAGCGACCGGGGGTTGAGGTCCTCCGGCCCGGACGGATCGGGGACCCGGTACAGCCGGTCGTAGAGGCGAAGCACCGCGGTCTCCGCGCGCTCCGCCGAGACCCAGTGGATGGTACCCCGCACCTTGCGTCCGTCCGGCGCCCGGCCGCCGCGGGTGGCGGCGTCGTACGTGCAGTGGACGACCGAAACGGCGCCCGTCGCGGGGTCGGTCTCGAACGACTCGCACCGGACGATGTAGCCGTAGCGAAGCCGCACCTCCCGCCCCGGGGCGAGGCGGCGGAAGCCCGGCGGGGGGTCCGCCATGAAGTCGTCGCGCTCGATGAGCAGCTCGCGGCCGAAGGGCACGGTGCGCGTGCCGGCGCCGGGGTCACGGGGATGGTTGAGGGCCTCGAGCTCCTCGAGCGCGCCCGCGGGGTAGTTGTCGATGACGAGCCGGAGGGGGCGGAGCACCGCCATCGCCCGAGGCGCGGCCCGGTCGAGCTCGTCGCGCACGCACCGTTCGAGAAGGCCCATTTCCGTGCGGCTCGCCTTGCGGGTGATCCCGACCCGCTCGCAGAAGTCCCGGATGGCGGCCGGCGGATAGCCGCGCCGGCGCATTCCGCGCAGGGTCGGCATGCGCGGGTCGCTCCAGCCGTCCACGTGCCCTTCCTCGACGAGCTCCGCGAGGCGGCGCTTGCTCATCACGGTGTGCTCGAGGTTGAGCCGGGAGAACTCGATCTGGCGGGGCCGGGCGGGCGGCGCGGCGTGTTCGAGGATCCACTCGTAGAGCGGACGGTGGTCCTCGAACTCGAGGGTGCACAGGGAATGGGTGACGCCTTCGATCGCGTCCGAGAGCACCTGGGCGAAGTCGTAGGTGGGATATATGCACCACGCGTCGCCGGTGTGGGGATGAGTCGCGTGGCGGATGCGGTACAGGACCGGATCGCGCAGGTTGAGGTTGCCGGACGCCATGTCGATGCGGGCGCGGAGCACGTGCGCCCCGTCGGGAAACTCGCCGGCCCGCATCCTCGCGAACAGCCCGGTACTCTCCGCCGCCGTGCGGTCCCGCCACGGGCTCGCCTGCCCGGGCCGGGTCAGGGTTCCTCGGGTCTCGCGGATCTCGGCCGCGGACTGGCTGTCCACGAAGGCGAAGCCGGACCGGATGAGGCCGCAGGCGTAGCCGTACATTTCCTCGAAGTAGTCCGACGCGTGCCGCGGCTCGCCGTCCCAGCCGAAGCCGAGCCAGCGCACGTCGTCCTCGATCGCGAGCGCGTACTCGCGGCTCTCCTTGAGCGGGTTGGTGTCGTCGAAACGAAGGCGGCAGAGCCCGCCGGTCTCGCCCGCGATCCCGAAGTTGAGGCACATCGACTTCGCGTGGCCGATGTGGAGGTAGCCGTTCGGCTCGGGCGGGAAACGGGTCACCGCGCGGGCGCCTCCCTCGCCGGTTGCGAGGTCGGCGGCGACGATTCGACGGATGAAGTCGGCCGCCGGGGCGGCGGAAGCGACGGCGGTTTCGGGCGGGGATTCCATGGGGCCGCAATTCTAGCCCGGGTTCCCCATCGATTCGCGGCGATGGCCCGCCGGCCCTTGGGAAAGGCCCCTTCTTCCGCGGATCGTGCAATCCGCTCCGGAAGGAACCCGCCCGGGGCCGGCTACGCCGCGAAATGCCACGGGAGCGGGAGTCGACGGGTGCGGCCCGGCCGGTGCCGACCCCCTGCCTTCGGCAGAAATCAGGAGAGGTCCCCGGGCCGGGGACGCGGAAGCCCGGCCGCGAAACCCGCGAGGTCCGGGTAGAATTCGTGGAAGTCGGCCTCGAGCGCGCCATAACGGGCCCGGACCTGCTCGGCTCCCCCCGCGAGTCCCGCGAGCCGCCTCCCGAGGCGGGCGAACGTGCGCTCCACGCCCTCGGGCCAGCGGTAGGACACGAGCCAGTCCTCGGCCACGATGCGGGGCACGAGGGCGCCGAGGCGCGGCGGCAGCAGGGCGCGATGGGCGAGGAGGATCCGGTAGGCGCGGGCGGCGAACGCCTCGAGGGAGAGGTCGCAGTAGCGCTCGAAGTTCCGTGCGAGGACGTGGTCGTAGGCGATGTCCACGATGATCCCCGCCACGCGGCGCGGCTCCACCCGGCGGCGGCTCCGCCGCCATACCGGATGCCGGTCGGTGTAGGCATCGACGCTGCGATGCATGCGAATTCCCGCCATGAGCGGCGTGGGGGGGAGACGGTCGAGGCGTCCTTTGACAAAATCACCGGCGAGGTTGCCGGCGAGCAGCAGGGGGGACTCGGCGGCCAGCAGGGCGTGGGCGAGGTGGTTCATCGGGTTCGCCTTTGTGTTTCCGCCCTTCGTCGCGTATAGGTAGGGTGCCCGGGGAGAGGCGGAATGGACTTCGAGACGGCACGGTACAACATGGTGGAGCAGCAGGTCCGGCCCTGGGAGGTGCTGGACCAGGCGGTGCTCGACCGCCTCGCCGCGATTCCTCGCGAACGGTTCGTCCCCGGCGACTACCTCCGCCTCGCCTACGCCGACACGAGGATACCGCTCGGGGAGGGGTACGTCATGATGCCCCCCCGCGAGGAGGGCCGTCTGCTGCAGGCGCTCGCCCTCGCTCCCCGTGACCACCTGCTCGAGGTCGGCACCGGCAGCGGCTATCTCGCCGCCCTCGCCGCGGGCCTCGCACGACGGGTGACCACCGTCGAGATCTCTCCGGAGCGAAAGGCGCGCGCGGAGCGAAGCCTCGCGGACTACCATAACGTCGAGGTCGTCGAGGGCGACGCGGTCCGCGGGTGGGAGGCGGACGCGCCCTACGACGCGATCGCGGTCACCGGGTCGCTTCCGGTGCTCGACGACGCCTTCCTTCGCCAGCTCAAGCCGGGCGGGCGGCTCTTCGTGGTGGTGGGCGAGGCGCCCGCCATGGAGGCCCGCCTCGTCACCCGGACCGGAGCGGCGGACTGGGCCACGGAGAGTCTCTTCGAGACGGTCCTCCCTCCCCTCGTGGGCGCGAAGCGACCCAACCAGTTCGAATTCTGAGCAGGAGATCCCGGCATGAACCATCGATCCCTCTCCCCGTCCATGTTCTCGCTGGCCGCGGCGGTTCTCGTCGCCGCCGCCCCGGTCGTGGCCTGCGCGCAGGCGCTCGATCTCGTGGGGGCATATCGCCTCGCGGCAGAGAACGACCCGGCGTTCCTGGCCGCGGGGGCCGAACGGGACGCGGCCCTCGAGTCGGTCGCGATCGCCCAGGCCGGTCTCCGCCCGAGCGTGTCGCTCGGCGGCTCGGCGACCCTGGAGTCCGACGACGTGAACGAGCCGGCGGGCGCGAAGTCGGATACCTACTCGAACCTCTCGCTCTCGCTCGACGCGACCCAGCCCCTGTACCGCCTCGACCGGACCATCCGCCTCGGGCAGGCGAGGACGAGGGAGGAGAAGGCGGAGGCCGACTACGCGGTCCGGACCCAGCAGCTCATCGAGCGGGTCGTGGAGCGATACTTCGGGGTGCTCCAGGCGCGCGACGACTACCGCTTCGCCGAGACCAACCGCGAGGCGATCGACCAGCAGCTCCGCCAGACGCAGCAGCGCTTCGAGGTCGGCCTCATCGCGATCACCGACGTCGAGGAGGCGAAGTCGCGCTTCGACCTCGCCTCGGCGCGCGAGATCGAGGCCAAGAACGGTCTCGACAACGCGCGTGAGGCGATGCGAGAGACCATCGGGGAGTACCCGGAGAACCTCGCTGCCCTCGGTGCGGACATTCCCCTCGCGGTCCCGGACCCCGCCGACATCGACGCGTGGACGGCCACCGCGCTCGAGCGCAACCTGCCGATCCGGTCGGCGAGCCTCGCGGTCGCCATCGCGAAGGAAGAAATCCGGATCGCGAGCGCCGGCGCGCAGCCGACGGTCGATCTCGTGGGCCGCGCCGCCGCGACCGACAAGAACCGGAAGCCGACCGGCGGTTCCGAGGCCGTCTCGGCCTCGATCGGCCTTCGGCTCCACTTGCCCCTGTATACCGGCGGGCGGGTCTCGGCCGAGACCCGCGAGGCCCGCGCCCGGCACCGGGAGTCGATGCACGTCCAGGAGCGGGCGCGCCGCGACGCGGTGCGCCAGACCCGCCAGGCGTACCTCGGGGTCGAGTCCGCCATCGCCCGGGTCGGGGCGCTCCGGCAGGCGGTGGTCTCGAGCCAGAGCGCGCTCGACGCCGTCGACGCGGGATTCCAGGTCGGCACCCGCACCTCCGTCGACGTGCTCGACGCGCAGCGGGACCTCTTCCAGGCCCGGAACGACCTCGCGGCCGCCCGCTACGACTACATCCGCAACGCGCTCAAGCTGAGGCTCGCGGCAGGCACCCTCGTCCCCTCCGACCTCGACGCGATCAACGGGTGGCTCGAACAACGGTAGCCCGATAGCTTCGCATCTGCCCGGTCACGACCCCCGTCACCCGCACCCGGTCCGGCGCGTAGCGCAGGGCCTCCATCCGCGGGTTCGCGGGCCGGAGCTCGATGGCGGCGGGCGGCCCCTCGATGGTCCGCAAGCGCTTGAGCGTCGCCTCCGCGCCATCGACCACCGCGACCACGATCTCGCCGTCGCGGGCTTCCTCGCGGAGCTCGACGATCACGATGTCGCCATCGAGGATCCCGTCCCCGACCATCGAATCCCCCCGCACCCGGAGCGCGAAGCAGGGACGGTCACTCCGCAGCAGGGGTGGCACCTCGAAGCTCTCCGACACCTCCACCGCCTCGATCGGCCGGCCGGCCACGATCGTGCCCGCGAGGGGGATCTGGCCGGCGGCCGCGCGGTCGCGCAACCGCACGCCGCGCCGCCGGCCCCGGATCGGCTCGACGAGCCCCGCGTCGATGAGCGCGTGCACGTGCTTGTGGAGCGACCCCCGGGAGCGGAGCCGGAGACCGCGGCAGATCTCGTCCAGGGTCGGGGGGCGGCCGCCCCGGCGCCGGTGCTCTTCGAGCCAGGAGAGCACATCGGCCTGGCGACGGGTGAGGTGGACGTCGTTCATGCCGGGCTCCCCTCCTCAGGCGACGAGGGCGCCGTTCGCGAACGGAATCGACGGAGGGAGAAGGACCACGCCGTCCTCGTCG
>JAJECB010000392.1 GCA_022822245.1 Gammaproteobacteria bacterium | reverse complement strand
CCGCAACGAATCGCCGGACGTGCCCTTCGACCGGTCCATCAACCCCTACCGGGGATGCGAGCACGGCTGCATCTACTGCTATGCGCGCCCGACCCACGCGTGGCTCGGGCTGTCGCCGGGGCGCGACTTCGAGACGAAGCTGTTCTACAAGCCGGACGCGGTCGCCCTGCTCCGGCGCGAGCTGCGCGCGCGCCGCTACCGCCCGGCACCGATCGCCCTCGGCGCCAACACCGATCCCTATCAGCCCATCGAGCGCCGGTTTCGGGTGACGCGCGGGATCCTCGAGCTCCTGAAGGAGTGCTCGCACCCGGCGACGATCGTCACCAAGTCGGTCCTCGTGGAGCACGACGCGGACCTCCTCGCCTCGATGGCGGAGGAGTCGCTCGCCAACGTGTCGATCTCCATCACCACCCTGAACGACGAGCTGTCCCGGCGCATGGAGCCGCGTGCGGCGGGCCCCCGGCGGCGCCTCGCGACCGTCGAGCGCCTGAGCCGGCGCGGCATCCCGGTCCGGGTGCTCGTCGCCCCGGTCGTTCCCGGACTCACCGACCACGAGCTCGAGACGGTCCTGCGCGCCGCCCGGGACGCGGGCGCGCGCGACGCCGCCTACGTCCTCCTCCGGCTCCCGCTCGAGATCTCGGGCCTCTTCCACGAATGGCTCGATGCGCAGTACCCGCTTCGCGCCGGCCGGGTGCGCTCGCTCATCCGCCAGACGGCGGGCGGCCGGGACTACCGGAGCGGGTTCGGGACCCGCATGCGGGGGACCGGCCACATCGCCGACCTCATCGCGAGCCGCTTCCGGCAATGCCGCCGGCGGCTGGGGTTCGAGGAGCTGCCGCCCCTCGACGCGAGCCGGTTCCGGCCGCCCGGCGAGCACCCGGACGACTCCCTCGGGGCGGGGGCGCGCGACCGGGCGGCGGCGGAGGCGGCGGGGCAGCTCGGGCTGCCCTTCTGAGCCGGGACCGAGCCGGGTTCGGACCGGGTTCGGGAAGGGCGCGCATGGACGTCATCGGCAAATGGGTCCGACTCCTCCTCGGGAACCCCCAGCTCGTCATCCTCGTGCTCACCCTCGTGCTCGTCTTCGGCGCGATCCTGTGGATCGGCAACCTCGTCGCGCCCATCATCGCGAGCGTCATCATCGCCTACCTGCTCGACGGCTTCGCGAATCCGCTCACGCGCATCCGCATCCCCCGCTTCATCGGGGTCCTCGTCGTCTATCTCGGCTTCCTCGCCCTGCTCGCGTTCATCGTGTTCGCGATCGTGCCGATCCTGTCGCAGCAGGCGACCCAGCTCGTCTCCCGGACCCCCGGGATCTTCACCGAGCTCCGGGACGCCCTGATGCAGCTCCCCCACCGCTACCCGGAGTTCATCTCGGAGTCGCAGGTGAGCCAGGTCGCGGGCGCGATCGGCTACGAGGCGATGGCCCTCGGACGCGGCATCCTCACCGCCTCGGTGTCGTCGGTGTTCGGGGTGATCACCCTCGGCATCTACGTCGTCCTGATGCCGCTCCTCGTCTTCTTCATGCTCAAGGACAAGGAGCGTCTCATCGCCTGGGTGATCGGCTTCCTGCCGCGCGACCACCGCCTGCTTGCCCACGTCTGGGAGGACGTGCACCGCCAGCTCGGGAACTACGTGCGCGGGAAGATCATCGAGATCATCGTCGTGTGGGTCGCGACCTACTTCACGTTCGCCGTCTTCGGGCTCGACTTCGCGGTGCTCCTGTCCTTCCTGGTGGGGGTCTCGGTGCTGATCCCCTACGTCGGGGCGATCGCGGTCACGATCCCGGTGGCGATGATCGCGTACGTGCAGTGGGGGCTCGGCCCCGACTTCGCGTACCTGATGCTCGCCTACCTGGTGGTGCAGGTGCTCGACGGGAACGTGCTGGTCCCGCTCCTGTTCTCGGAGGTGGTGAACATGCACCCGATCGCGATCATCGCCTCGGTCCTGGTGTTCGGCGGGTTGTGGGGGTTCTGGGGGGTCTTCTTCGCCATTCCGCTCGGCATCCTCATCCAGTGCGTCCTCCACGCGTGGCCGCGCCGCGAGCAGATCATCGAAGAGACGTCGTGAGCGGGGGAACGGCAGGGGACACCGGCCTCGACGTCCCCACCTTTGCGGACGTCGAGGCCGCGGCGCACCGGATCGCCGATCAGGTTCGTCGCACGCCGGTGGTGACGAATCGTGACATCGACCGGCTGGTCGGAGCGGAAGTCGCCTTCAAGTGCGAGAGCCTCCAGCGGGCCGGCGCGTTCAAGTTCCGGGGCGCAAGCAACGCGGTGCTCTCCCTCCCGGAACCGGCCGGTCCGGGAGGAGTCTGCACCCACTCCTCCGGCAACCACGGCGCGGCCCTCGCCCTCGCCGCCCGCCTTCGCTCGATTCCCGCGACGGTGGTCATGCCGGCCGGGGCGCCCGGCGTCAAGCGCCGGGCGGTGGAGTCGAACGGCGGCGAGGTCGTCGAATGCGAGCCCACCCTCGCCGCACGGGAGGCGACGCTGCGGCGCGTGGTGGAGGAACGCGGTGGACGGGTCATCCACCCCTACGACAACTTCCACGTCATCGCGGGCCAGGGCACGGCGGCCCTCGAGCTCGTCGACGACCCGCGGCCCGCCCCGTGGAGCGAGCCGCTCGGGGGACCGATGGACGCGCTCCTGGTTCCGGTGGGCGGAGGGGGCCTCCTCGGCGGCACCACCCTCGTCGGAGCGAGGCGGGGATGCCGGGTCTTCGGAGCGGAGCCGGCGCGGGCGGACGACGCGATGCGCTCGCTCCGAGCGGGGCGCATCATCCCCGTCGAGGCGCCGGACACCGTCGCGGACGGGCTCCGCACCTCCCTCGGCGAGCGGAACTTCGCAATCATCCGGCGCGGGGTCGAAGACATCCTGACCGTGTCGGAGGAATCCATCCTCGCGGCCATGCGGCTCCTCTGGGAGCACACGAAGCTCGTGGTGGAGCCGTCGGGGGCGGTCCCCCTCGCCGCCCTCCTCGAGCACGGCCCGCCGCGCGGCGCGGCCCGGATCGGGGTCGTGCTGAGCGGCGGCAACGCCGACCTCGACGCCCTCGGCTTCCCGGCCGCCTGAGCCCCCTCGCGCCGGCCCCCGGCCGGGAACGCCTACGCCGGCTCCCCGAGCGGCTCCTCCTCGGGCACGAGACGCTCGACCTTCTCGCCGCGGTCGACCCCGTGGCACTCGCGGAATACCCGAAGGGGGCAACCCACGCACACGCTCCGGTCGAGGCGGCGGAAGATGGTCTCGATCGCGTCGCCCTTGGACTCGAAGATGTTCTCGCGCCCGATCTCGTCCAGGTACCCGCCCCGCTCAAGCGGCTCCCGGGCCTCGTCCTTGAGCTGGTGCAGGTAGAAGCCGCCTCCGATCGCCCGCCGGTGCCGCGCCTCCCGGGCGAGCAGCTCGGCCCCCGCCACGTCCACGAAGTTGATGCTTCGCGCGAGCATCAGGAGGTGCTTCTGCCGGGGGGCCCGGCGGGCAATGACCCGCAGGCGCTCCGCGACGTAGTTGACGGCCCCGAAGAAGATGGGCCCGTTCACCCGGATGATCTTGAACTGCGGGCACTCGGGGAGATCCGGGTCGCTCACGAAGCGATGCCGGGCGAGGTTCGGATCGGGGAGGCGCGACTGCAGGCTCGGTCGCGAGGCGCGGCGCAGGAACACCACCAGGGAGAGCATCACCCCCAGGATGATCGCGAACTCGAGGTCGAGCAGCAGGGTCGCCGAGAAGGTCACCCACAGGACCACCGCCTCCGACGCGCCGGTGCGCGCGATCCGGCGGATGTTGCGGAAGTCCACCAGGTTCCACGCGATGAGGAACAGGATGCCGGCCATCGCCGCCCGCGGCAGGTAGGCGAGCGCCGGCGCGCTCACCCCGACCACCGCGATCAGCAGCACCCCGGCGAAAATGGCGGCGAGCGGAGTGCACGCTCCCGCCTCGTAGTTCACCGCGCTCCGGTTGAACGATCCGGTCGCGACGTAGGACGAGAAGAAGCTGCCGACGATGTTCGACAGCCCCTGTCCGATGAACTCCTGGTTGCCGTCGATGAACTGCCCCGAACGGGCCGCGAGCGAGCGCGCGATGGACACCGCCTCGGCGAGCGCGAACAGGGTGACCGCGAAGGCGACGGGCGCGAGCTCCCGGAAGGTCGTGAGGGAGAAGTCCGGGATCGAGAGCGGCGGCAGCGCTGCGGCCACCGTGCCGACCAGGCTGACCGAACGGTCCCACCGGACCGCCTCGAGGATCGCGTTCACGAGGAGCGCCATCGCGGTGCCGGCAAGGATCGCGGGCAGCATGTACGGCACCCGCGGCACGAGGCGCCGCGCCACGAGCCCCGCCCCGAGGGTGGTGAGGCCGACGAGGGCGGCCGGCGGGTTGATCGAATCGGCATGCCCGGCGAGGAACGCGAGCGTGCCGAAGGCATCGAGGGCGGGCGGCACCTCGACCCCCAGGAAGTGCTCGAGCTGATTGATCGCGATGAGGATCGCGGCCCCCGCGGTGAACCCCACGATGACCGGGTGGGAGACGAAGTTCACGAGCACCCCGAGCCGGGCGATGCCGAGGGTGAACTGGATGACCCCCACCATCAGGGTGAGGGTGATCGCGTAGGCCACGTACTCCGCGCTCCCCGGCACCGCGAGCGCGCTGAGCGACGAGAACAGGACGATGGAGGCGGCGGTGGTGGGGCCGGAGACGAGCAGGCGGGACGACCCGAACAGGGCGGCGACGACGGCGGGGACCATCGCCGCGTAGAGCCCGTACTGGGGCGGCATGCCGGCGATGGACGCGAAGGCGATCCCCTGCGGGAGGACGACGAGCACGCCGGTGACGGAGGCCAGCGCGTCCGCGCGCACGGTATCCCGGTTGACATCGGGCCACCATTGCAGGAACGGCGTGAACTGGCTCTTGAGCGAGCGAAGCAACCCTCGTCCCGCCGAACCCGCCTGGCGCGAAAATTTCAACGACTTCCTGGCCAACGGACGCCAAATCTCTTGCTGTCGCGGGCCGTGCTCCCTCAATCCGCTTCGATGCAGTGTCGTCCACGCCTTCAGCCGCGCGTGAGCGCTCATTCGGTCCGTGCACCGCACTTGCCCGATCGCGCGGAAAACGGAGATTCTCCGCGCTGCCGCGACCTCTTGGCGCCCTCGCTACGAAGATCGGTGAAACTTGCGCGCCAAGCTCGAAGCTAATTGAGTTGAATCAGTAAATTATCTTACCATCTTTCACCGCGTTCCCACGAGTTTCCGCCCTCCGATGCTCAAGCGATTCCGAAAGCGGGACGAGAACCCGCGCGACCCGGCCCCGGCGCGCCGGCTCGCGGTCGCCACCCTGCTGGTCGAGATCGCCCGCGCGGACTTCGAGGTCGACTCCTCCGAGCGAACCGCGATCCGCCGCATGCTCGCCGGTGCGTACGGACTCGACCCGGGAGCGGCGCGGATCCTCGTCGAGGAGGCGGAGCGGGCGGCCGAGGAGGCGGTCTCCCTGTACGAGTTCACCAGCCGGCTGAACGAGGAGCTCTCGCCGACGGAGAAGGTGGAGATCATCGAGATGCTGTGGCGGGTGGCGTTCGCGGACGGGCGCCTCGACAAGTACGAGGAGCACCTCGTGCGCAAGGCGGCGGACCTCCTGTACGTGCCCCACCGGCGCTTCATCCGGGCGAAGCTCAAGATCGAGGAAGAGCCCTCCCCGGAGGAGCCCGCCCCGCCCGACGCACCCGCCAGGCGATGAGGAGCAGGAGCGCGAGCAGGACGAGGACGGGCCCGTCCCGCCACCTCGCGTAGGGGGTGCGCCCTGTCAGGGGTGGAATGTCCGCCTCCAGCACGCCCGCCTCGAACGACGGAATGGAAGCCGCCACCCTCGCTTCCGGGGTGATCACCGCGGAGATGCCGGTGTTGGTCGCCCGGACCATCCACCTTCCGAGCTCGAGCGCCCGCATCCGCGCCATCTGGAAATGCTGGTGGGGCCCCGCGCTGTCGCCGAACCAAGCGTCGTTGCTCACGTTCACGAGCAGCCCGGCGTTGCCGAGCGCCCGCGCGCTCTCGGCGCCGAACGTGCTCTCGTAGCAGATCGACACCGCGATCTCGTGGCCGCCGGCCCGCAACGGGGCCTGCCGCTCCGCCCCCGGGGCGAAGCTCTCGGCCGGCAACCCCAGCCACCGGGCGACCGGCGCCCACACCGCCGCGAGCGGAATGCGCTCCGAGAAGGGGACGAGGTGGCGCTTGTGGTAGTAGCTCGGGCGGTCGGCGGACGCGGGCGACGCGATCCGGACGACGCTGTTGTAGGGGTTGCCGGAGGCCGGGTCGAAGGAGAGCAGGCCCGCGAGAAGCACGTACCCGCCTTGCTCGGCCGCCGCCCCCGCGGAGCGGAGAAAGGGACGCACCCGGGCCGCGAAGTACGGAACCGCGGTCTCCGGCCACACCACGAGGTCGGCGCCGGGATTCCGGGCGGTCAGCCATGCGTACCGCTCGAGGGTCACGCGGCGGACCGGCTCCGCCCACTTCTCGTCCTGCGGAACGTTGCCCTGCACGAGGAGCACGCGCATCGGGTCGCCGGCCGGCCGCGTCCACGCCGCATGGGTGTCGAGGACGATGAGGGCGGCCCCGCCCGCCCACAGGAGGGCCGACACCCCGACGGCGCAGACCGCCGCCCGGTGCCGGACCGCCCCCACCATCGCGAAGCTCGCGGCGGTGACCGCGACCGCGAGGCCCACCGCGTAGCTTCCTCCGAGCGGGGCGAAGGCGGCGAACGGAGACTCGAGCCCCGCGTACCCGACCTGGAGCCACGTGAAGCCGGAGAACAGCGTCCCCCGGATCCACTCGACGAGGACCCAGGCGCCCGGCATCCACCAGAAGGCGGCCGCCGCGGCCGCTCCGGACACCGGCCCGAAGGCGGGGCCGGATCCCGAGCCGGATCCCGAGCGGGAGCCGCCGGCTCGCAGGAACCTGGCGCTCGCCCAGCCGAAGACGGCGGGATAGAGGGCAAGCAGGCACACGAGGAGGCCGGTGAGCGCGGCCGCCGCGCCGAAGCCGATGTCGCGATACTGGAAGCTCTCCGCGATCCACCCGATGCCGGCCCCGAAACCGGCCGCCCCGAAGAGCCAGCCGCGCCAGAACGCGCGGCGCGGGCTCGCGTGCAGCACGGCCCGGAACAGCACCGCGAGCGATGCCACCGCGACCAGCGCGAGGTTCCAGGGCGAGAAGGCGAGGAACATCAGCCCCCCGGCCACGACACACGCCCCATCCGCCCATGCCGACGAGCGCACGGTGAACCCTGCGGCTTGCCCGAATTCCGCGGCGGCTTCCGCCCGCCCTACCCGCCGGCGAGCACCCGGAACAGGTGCACCCGGCGCCGGTCGGCCCGAATCACCGAAAAGCGCAGGTCGCCGAGGGTCAGCTCCTCTCCGCGCTCCGGGAGGTAGCCGAAGGCCTTCACCACGATCCCTCCGACGGTGTCGAACTCGTCCTCGTCGAAAGCGGTGTCGAACTCGGCGTTGAAGTCTTCCACCGGCATCAGCGCCTTCACGACGAACTCGCCCGGCTTCACCTGCTCGAAGAAGCCCTCCTCGTCGATGTCGTGCTCGTCGTCGATCTCCCCGACGATCTGCTCGATGACGTCCTCGATCGTCACCAGCCCGGCCAGCCCTCCCCACTCGTTCACCACGATGGCCATGTGGTTGCGGCTGTTCTGGAACTCCTTGAGCAGCACGTTGAGCCGCTTGCTCTCCGGAACGAACCAGGCGGTGCGCATCGCGTCGCGAAGGTCGAAGTCCCGGCGGCGTTCGAGCGCGAAGTACCGCAGGAGGTCCTTGGCGAGCAGGATCCCTTCCACGTCGTCGCGGCCGTCCCCGATCACCGGAAAGCGGGAATGGCCGGACTCGACCACCGCGGCGATGAACTCCTCGGGCCGCTTGTCGCTCTCCACCACCACCATGCCGGTGCGCGGGACCATGATGTCGCGCACCTGGAGGTCCGCGACCGAGAGCGCCCCCTCGATCATCGCGAGCGCGTCGGCGTTCACCAGGCCCTTTCCTTCGGCCGCGCGCAGCATCCGGATCATCTCCCCGCGGGTGGCCGGGGCCGCCGAGAGGGCCCGCGCGAGACGCACCCGCCAGGAGTCAGCCATCCCGGACCTCGTAGGGATCGGGGACCCCGAACCGCGCGAGGATGCCGCGCTCGAGCCCTTCCATGCGCTCCGCCGCGGCGGGCGTGTCGTGTTCGTATCCGAGAAGGTGAAGCACTCCGTGCACGACGAGGTGCGCCCAGTGGTCGGCCCGGGGCTTGCCCTGGTCCCGGGCCTCGCGGTTCACGACCGGCGCGCAGAGCACGACGTCCCCGAGCTCTCCCTCCCCGGCGGGGGCCCCCGGCGGAACATCGAAGGGGAACGAAAGCACGTTCGTCGCGCGGGAGGTCCCGCGGAAACGCTCGCTGAGGCGGCATCCTTCCTCCCGTCCGACGATGCGCACGGTGAGGTCCACCCCCTCGCGCCGCCCTTCGAGCGTGCCCTCGACCCATCGCTCCACGGCCGGGCGCGGCGGGAGGAAGCGCGCGCGCGACGCGTACTGCACGGCCACCGCCACCCCCTCAGCTCCGGGCTTCCGCCTCTTCGTAGGCGTCGAGGATCCGCGCCACGAGCCGGTGTCGCACCACGTCGCGCGAGGTGAACCAGGTAAACCCGACGTCCGCGACGCCCTTCAGCACGTCCTGGACGTGCACCAGGCCCGAGGTCTGGCCGCGCGGCAGGTCGATCTGGGTCACGTCGCCGGTGATCACCGCCTTCGAGCCGAAGCCGATCCGGGTAAGGAACATCTTCATCTGCTCGATGGTGGTGTTCTGCGCCTCGTCGAGGATGATGAACGACTCGTTCAGGGAGCGGCCGCGCATGTAGGCAAGCGGGGCGATCTCGATCGACTGCCGTTCGATGAGCCGTCCCACCCGGTCGAATCCGAGCATCTCGTAGAGCGCGTCGTAGAGGGGGCGCAGATAGGGATCGACCTTCTGGGCGAGGTCTCCGGGAAGGAAGCCGAGGCGTTCGCCCGCCTCCACCGCCGGCCGCGCGAGCACGAGCCGGCGGACCCGTTCGCTCTCGAGCGCCTCCACCGCGCACGCCACCGCGAGGTACGTCTTCCCGGTCCCGGCCGGACCGATGCCGAAGCTCACGTCGCGGCCCGTGATGTTCGCGACGTAGTGGTGCTGGTGCGCCCCCCGGGTCCGGATCCGGCTCCGCCGGGTCTGGATCTCGCTCTCGCGCAGGTCCTCCGAATCAAGCAGCTCGTCCACTCCCGATCTCTGCAGGTACAGGTGCACCGTCCCGGCGGTCAGCGATTCCTCCTCGGTTGCCGAGTAGAGCCGCTTCAGAACGCGGCACGCGACGGCGGCCCTCGCCCCGTGCACCTGGAAGCGATTGCCCCGGCTGTCGATGCGCACCTCGAGCGAGCGCTCGAGCTGGCGAAGGTGCTCGTCGAAGGGGCCGCAGAGATTCGCGAGGCGCGAGTTGTCCGCGGGCTCCAGGTCGAGCCGGCGGACGGTGGCTGGGTCGGGCTCGCTCGACCGCGTTGCGGTGGATGATCGGTGATCGTCGGCGGCGGCGGCGTCCACCCGGGCATTATGCTCGCGCGGCCACCGCGTGCAAACCTTTCGGCACGATCGCCCCGCGCAGCGAATTGGGCAGCGCTTCGTCGATCCGGACGTTCACGAAGCGCCCGATGAGCAGAGCGCCGGCCGGAGACGCGAAGTTCACGACCCGGTTGTTGCCCGTCCTTCCCGAGAGCATGGCCGGATCCTTCTTCGACGGGCGCTCCACGAGCACGCTCTCGACCGTCCCCACCATGGCCGCCGCGGTGCGGGCCGCGTGACCGGCGAGCCGCGCCTGGAGCTCGGCGAGCCGCGCCTTCTTCTCCGCCCGCGGGAGGTCGTCCGGGAGGTCCGCGGCGGGGGTTCCGGGCCGGCGGCTGTAGATGAAGCTGAACGACGTGTCGAACCCGATCTCGTCGACCAGGTCCAGGGTCGCCCGGAAGTCGGCGTCCGTCTCGCCCGGGAACCCCACGATGAAATCCGAGGAGATGCTGATCCCGGGGCGCCGCTCGCGAAGCCGCGCGATCGTGTCGCGGTACCGGTCCACCCGCGGTGGGCGGTTCATGAGCTTCAGAACGCGGTCGCTGCCGGACTGCACGGGAAGGTGCAGGTGGCTCGCGAGCTCCGGCACGTCGCGGTACGCGTCGACGAGATCGCGCGACATCTGGGAGGGATGGGAAGTGGTGTAGCGGATCCGCCCGATCCCGCGAACTTGCGCGGCGGCCGCGATCAGCCGGGCGAGGCTCGCGGGCCGCCCGCCGCCCGCCACCGGCCCGCGGTAGGCGTTGA
>JAJECB010000324.1 GCA_022822245.1 Gammaproteobacteria bacterium | reverse complement strand
AGCACCTTCGCGCGCGTGAGCTTGCGGCGCAGCACCGGCGCCCCGTCCGCCGTCGCCCCATGCACCTGGAAGCTTCTCTTCGAAATGTCGAGGCCGATGATGCTAACGTTGTCCATGGACGCTCCCCTTGTCCCCTGACCGCACACCGCGTGCGGGTCCTCTTGGCGCATCGTGACGCCGTGGGAAGGGGGGCGTCCACTCCATCGCTTACGTTTCGGATCTGCCACCATCCGGCGGCAGGGCTCACGGAAAGGACCCTGTGCCCGTAACACGTCCCTGCAGAGCGGAGAACACTTCGCGGGTCCGCAGGGCCGGAGGCAATAGGCGCCCGCCTCGTCCCCGCACGTGGGCACCGCGCAGTGGAGCGGCCTATACCGCGGATGCGCCCCCGTCGATGGGAATGACGGTGCCGGTCACGTGGGGCGACTCGTCGGACGCCAGGTACAGGGCGAGGCGGCCGACCTCGACCGGCTGCGCCAGCCGATAGAGGGGCAGACCCCTCAGGTAGCTCTCCGCCGTCTCCGGCGTGTTCCGGATCGGGAGGCTCATCGGCGTGTCGATCCCGCCCGGCGAAATCGCGTTGGCGCGAACATTGTGCGGCGCGTACGAGACGGCGATGTTCTTCGTGAGCGACAGGACTCCCGCCTTGCTCGCCGAGTACGCATGGAAGGGCGACGAGACGAGGCAGGCCCTGGAGATGACGTTGATGATCGAGCCCCTCCGGCGCTCGACCATGATCGGAAGGGCGTGCTTGCAGCAGAGAAAAGTGCCGGTGAGATTGATGGCGAGGGTGGCGTTCCAGGCCTCCTCGTCCAGGTCGCCGGCCGGGCCGTCCGCCTTCGAGAGCGTGACGGCGGCACAGTTGAACAGCACGTCGAGCGCGGCGTACCGGTCCACGCACGAGCGCATCAGCGCCCGGACCTCACCCGAATTGGCGACGTCGGCCTTCACGAACACGGCGTCCCCTCCTCCCTCGCGTACCTCGTCGACGGTCCGTTCGCCCCGCTCCGCGTCGATGTCACTCGCCACCACCGAAGCTCCTTCCTCGGCGAAAAGGATGGTGCTCGCCCGGCCGATACCGGACCCCGCGCCGGTCACGATTGCTACCTTGCCGTCCAGTCTCATCTCGCGGACTCCCGATGGGTTAGTTGCCGCCTTTTCGGAATTCGCCGTTCCGCTCGCGCAGGTTCTCCGGCCCCCTCCGGGCGAGGATGTCCGGAAGCTCCGCGTCGAGGACCCCGGCTTCCTCGGCGCTGAACAGGGAGGGGATGAGGAGATAGCCGCGCTCGCGGAAATCGGCGACCTCGGCGTCCGTCCACTTCATGCCGTCTCCAGGATTGCGATGGCCGTGCGGCGGGAGACGCGTCATCCGGCACCGCCGGCATCGCCCCGATTCACCCAGGTCTCGGACAGGGCCAGGAAGGACGTCGGGGCGCGCCGGCCGTGCAGATCCCGTTCCGTCACCACGCCGGGGAGGCGCCGCCCGTCGAGGGTGACGCTCGCCTCCCGGACGTCGAAGAAGAGCGAGTACATCTCGTGTACGCCGGTGGCGGATCGCCCCGGCGGAAGGACGACGAAGAAGGCGTCCCCGGCCGGAGCCCAGCGCAGCTCGACCTCGACCCCCGGCGCACGGAACCGTTCGCGGATCCCGCTTCGGGCATCCCCTTCGGAGCAATGGGTATCGAGCCGTCCGTAGTCGAGCCCGTCCATCTCCGGGGACGAGCGAAACTGGGGGAAGTGCCGCGCGAAGTCGGCGACCAGCCAGCGCGCGAGGGCCTCGTTGTCGTGGAGGCAGACGTTGGTCGGCCCGCTGAGGAGCACGAGCACGTTCCCGACTCCGTGCGGGGAGTACGTCACCCGGAAGTACGACGCGCGGGTCACGTAGTCGCCGCCCGGCTCGTGCTTGAGGTAGATCCCGGAGTTGTCGCCGGTCCAGGCGACGTCGCCGGGCCGGATCACCTCGCTGTCCATGATGTCCTTCCTTCCCCGCCGGACGTGCCGCCAACCCTCACCCGGCACCATCCGCGTCGAGCCGGGCGGCCACCCCTTGCGTCCCCGCGCTCGCCGCGGGGTAGCGCTCCATGACCTTCGGGTCGTGTCCGGGGATGATGTGGTCGGGGGAGGTCGCGAGCGAGCGGAGCCTGGTGAAGCCCGCCAGCATGCCCGCCACGTCGTGGACGATCGGATACGGCGCGCTCTCCTCGACGTTGTCGTAGAAGTGGCTCGCGTCGCTCGCGAGCACCACCCACCCCCGCCGGGTCCGGACCCGGACGGACTGGATCCCGAGGGTGTGACCCCCGATGAGGTGGAGGGTGATCCCGGGCGCGAGCTCCGCGTCGCCGGAATGGAAGGCGACCCGGCCCTCGTAGACGTGCTCGACCATCCGCGTCACGTGCCCGACGGAGTACGCGCCGTTGAAGAACCCGTGCGCCATGTGCGGGCCGGTCGCGTACCGCATCTCGAGCTCCTGGAGATGGAAGCGAGCGGCCGGGAACTCGTCGAGGGTGCCCGCGTGGTCGAAGTGGAGGTGGGTCACGATGACGTCGCGCACCTTCGCGGCGTCGACGCCGATCCTCGCGAGCCCCTCGGCCGGCGAGCAGACGAGGCGCGGCTGCCATCGGTCGCCGGACTCGCGCCGGCGGCGCTCGAGCTCGCTCGCGCCGAAGCCGGTATCCACCACGAACGCGCGCTCGCGGTTGACGATCGCCCACACGTAGTAGCTGATGGGCTGAAGCGTGTCGTGGAGGGGGTCGGTCCACGCGTTCGTGATGAACGTCTCGTAGCGGTGGCGATCCGGACGGTGGGCGTACTGGATCGCGTAGACCTCCCAGGTGTCGTCGCTTGGCATGCGTCACGATCCTCCGTTTCGAGCCTTCCCTCCCCGGAATTCCACCAGGGCCGACGGCGCATCAGGCCGCCGCGGCGATTGGCTGTGGCACGAGGGGCGAGTCGGCGGCGATCACCCGTCCCGACCGCATGCACCAGCCGGGCACCACCAGCCGCTCCGCGACCACCTCCTCGCCGCTGTTGTCGGAGAGCCGGAAGCTGCCCTCCAGCACCTCGAGCACGCTCACGTCCGCCTCGCGCCCCGGCTCGAGGGTTCCGATCTCGTCCTCCATGCCGAGCATCGTCGCGGGGTTCGCGGTCACCGTGGCCACGACCTCGTCGAGCGCCATGCCGAGGGCGAGGAGCTCGCTCATGGCGACGGTGAGGTTGATGGGCGCGACGCCGAAGAAGGGGT
>JAJECB010000481.1 GCA_022822245.1 Gammaproteobacteria bacterium | reverse complement strand
TGTCGGGGGTGACGTCGGCGAGCACCGTCGGCTCGAACCACGTCCCGCCGAGGGGGTGCCGGTTGCCGCCCACCACGACGCGGGCGCCGTTGTCGAGGGCATCCGCGATGTGCTCCTCCACCTTCTCGACCGCGGCCATGTCGATGAGCGGCCCCTGCACGACGCCCGCGTCGAGGCCGTTCCCGACCTTCATCGCGCTCACCGCCTGGCCGAGCCGCGCGGAGAACTCCTCGTAGACCCCGTCCTGGACCAGCACCCGGTTCGCGCACACGCAGGTCTGTCCCATGTTGCGGAACTTCGACGCGACCGCGCCGGTGACGGCCGCCTCGAGATCGGCGTCGTCGAAGACGAGGAAGGGGGCGTTCCCGCCGAGCTCGAGGCTCACCTTCTTGACCGTCCCCGCGCACTGCTCCATGAGCTGCTTCCCGATCTCGGTGGAACCGGTGAAGCTGAACTTGCGAACGACCGGGTTCGAGGTCATCTCGCGACCGATCTCGGCCGACTTCCCGGTGATGACGCTGAACACCCCCGCGGGCACCCCGGCGCGTTCCGCGAGCTCCGCGAGGGCGAGGGCCGAGAGAGGCGTCGCGGTCGCGGGCTTCACCACCATCGGGCACCCCGCGGCGAGGGCCGGACCGGCCTTGCGGGTGATCATCGCGGCGGGGAAGTTCCAGGGGGTCACCGCCGCGGTCACCCCGACCGGCTCCCGGGTCACCACGATCCGCCAGTCGGGGTTGGGGGCGGGGATGGTGTCGCCGTAGACCCGCCGCGCCTCTTCCGCGAACCACTCGATGAAGGAGGCCGCGTAGGCCACCTCCCCAATCGCCTCCGCGAGCGGCTTGCCCTGCTCCAGGGTCATCAGCGCCCCAAGGTCGTCCTGGTTCGCGAGCAGGAGATCGCTCCAGCGCCGGAGGACCGCCGACCGGTCCTTGGCGGTGCGCGCCCGCCACGCGGGCCAGGCGGCGGCGGCCGCGTCGATGGCCCGGGCGGTCTCGGTCGCGCCCATCCGGGGCACGTGGCCGAGCACCTCACCGGTCGCGGGGTTGGTGACGGGAATGGTCTCGCCGGAGTCGGCCGCGACCCACTCGCCGCCGAGGTAGCACCGGTCCTTCATCAGGCCGGGATCGGAAAGCTGCATGACGATTCTCCACAAGTTCGGCCCCGCGCCCGCCGGGGCGCGGCTCGGCCGCGCAAGGCCCGGCCTCTCGGTCAGGGCCCAGTCGGGGCCCAGTCGGGGCCCAGTCGGGACCCGGCCGCGGAACCGGATCAGTTGTCGGACGAAGTTCCCTTCGGAACGTCGGAGGCCGGCACGTCCGAGACGGCCGCCGGCACGTCGCTGGTCGATGCCGGGACCGGGCCGGACTCGGCCGGCGCCTCGGTACGCTCCACCACGCTGCGGCGCTCCACCTGCTGGCTCGCGAGCCACGCGAGTCCGAGGCTGGTGAGGAAGAAGACCACCGCGAGCGCCGCGGTGGTGCGGGTCAGGAAGGACGCGGCGCCGCGGGCGCCGAACACGGTTCCCGAGCCCCCCGCGCCGAAGGCCGCGCCGGCATCCGCGCCCTTGCCCTGCTGCAGCAGGACGAGCGCGATGATGGCCAGCGCGGCGAGGATGTGAAACGTCGTGAGGATGGTCAGCATCTCGGTCCCCGTTCGAGTCCGGTTGGCGGCCGGCTCCGGGCCGACCGGCGTACGCGGCCGTTCATCCGGCCGCCGCCCGGCGGATCGCGGTGAACCGGCCGGCGTCGAGGGATGCTCCCCCGACCAGCCCGCCGTCGATGTCGGGCATGGAGAAGAGGTCCGCCGCATTCTTCTCACTGACGCTCCCGCCGTACAGGATCCGCACCGATCCGGCGGCGGCCGGACGGCGGCCCGCAACCCGTTCGCGCACCGCCCGGTGCATGGCCTGGGCGTCGTCCGGGGCGGCGGTCCGGCCCGTGCCGATCGCCCACACCGGCTCGTAGGCGATCACGCTCTCTCCCACCGCTTCCACGCCCCCGTCCGCGAGCAGCGCGTCGATCTGACGGCCGACGACCCGGTCCGCCTCCCCCGCCTCTCGCTCCTGAAGGGTTTCACCCACGCAGGCGATGGGGACGAGCCCGCATTCCCTCGCACGCTCGAACTTGGCCCGCACCGCCTCGTCGGTCTCGCCGAGCCCGTGGCGGCGCTCCGAGTGGCCGACGACGACGAAGCGGCAGCCGACGTCACGCAGCATCGAGGCCGCGACCTCCCCGGTGTGCGCCCCCGGGCCATGGCGGGAGACGTCCTGGGCGCCGAGCGCGACCCGCGTGCCGGCCACGACCCCCGCAACCGCGGCGAGGTAGGGGAACGGCGGGCAGACGGCGACGTCGGCACCCTCGTCCTGCGCCCCGTCCACAAGCGCGCGTGCGAGGTCGGTGGCTTCCCGCGCGGTGCCGTGCATCTTCCAGTTTCCGACGACGAGCGGCCTACGCGCCATGGTGCTCGGCCGTCGCGGCGGGTTCGCCCTCGCGCGGGTCCTGCGTGCCGGCGGCGCGCTCCACGGCGATAGCGATGCGGCCCGCGAGGTCGTTCACCTGATCCTCGGCGGCGCCCTCCACCATCACCCGCACCAGCGCCTCGGTGCCGGAGAGTCGGACCAGGACCCGGCCTCCGGTCCCGAGGTCGGCTTCGGCATCGCGCACCGCGCGCTGGAGCCCGGGTGAATCGAAGATGGCGCTGGAATGCGATTGGACCCTGACGTTCTCGATTCGCTGCGGGTACTTCCGGAATCCGCGGCGCAGATCGGCCAGCCCCTTCCCCCGGTCCACCATCGCGAACAGCACCTGGAGCGCGGCGATGATGCCGTCCCCCGTCGTGTTCTGGTCGAGGCACACGATGTGCCCCGAGGTCTCGCCCCCCAGGAGCCACCCCTTGGCCCCCAGTCGTTGGAGGACCTGCCGGTCCCCGACGTTCGCGCGATCGAACACGATGCCCCGGTCCCCGAGCGACTCCTCGAGCCCGAGATTCGTCATCAGGGTCCCGACCACTCCCCCGCCGAGCACGCCCCGGCGCTGGCGGTCCTCGGCGATCACGAACAGGATGTCGTCGCCGTCGAGGAGGTCGCCGCGCGCATCGGCCATGATGAGCCGGTCGCCGTCTCCGTCGAGGGCGATGCCGGCATCCGCCCGGTGGTCGAGGACAGCCTGACGCATCCGGGCCGGGTTGACCGCCCCGAAGCCGTCGTTGATGTTGAGCCCGTTCGGGCTCACCCCGATGGGTACGACCTGCGCGCCGAGCTCCCCGAACACGCTGGGCGCGATCTGGTAGGCCGCGCCGTGCGCGCAGTCGACGACGAGCCGCAGCCCGTCGAGCATGGTGCGCCGCGGGAGGGTGCTCTTGCAGAACTCGATATAGCGCCCCGCCGCGTCGTCCATCCGCTGCACCTTGCCGATGCGGTCGGACGCGACCGCCTCGAGCGGGCGCTCGAGGGCGAGCTCGATCGCGACCTCCGCCTCGTCGGAGAGCTTTCCGCCCTCCCGGGTGAAGAACTTGATGCCGTTGTCGAAGTAGGGGTTGTGGGAGGCGCTGATCACGATGCCGGCATCGGCGCGGTGGGTCTGGGTCAGGTACGCGACGGCCGGCGTCGGGGTCGGACCGAGCAGCCGCACGTCGGCGCCGGCCGCGGAGAGCCCCGCTTCGAGGGCCGACTCGAACATGTAGCCGGAGATGCGGGTGTCCTTGCCGATGAGGACGAGACCGTCGCCGTCGTTCGCGAACACCCGGCCCGCGGCCCAGCCGAGCCGAAGCATGAAGTCGGGGGTGATGGGATGGCGCCCGACCCTGCCCCGGATTCCGTCAGTGCCGAAAAGCCGCGGCTTCATCCGTGCCGGACCGCCGTCAGTGCTCGCTCGCCGGACCGCCGATGGGCCCCTCGCGCGGCGTGTGCAGCCGGTCCTCGCCCGCCTCGACCGAGTCGCTCCCGCCCGGCGAGACGTCGTCGTCCCAGTCCTCGGGGGGACGGGGGGGACGACCCGCCATGACGTCCTTGATCTGCTCGGTGTCGATCGTCTCGTACTGGATGAGCGCGTCCGCCATCGCGTGGAGGCGTTCCAGGTTGCCCTCCAGGATCCCCTTCGCGCGCTCGTAGTTGCGATCGATGATGTTCCGCACCTCCTCGTCGATGACGTGAGCGGTCTCGTCCGACATCAGCTTGTGCTGGGTCACGGTGTGGCCAAGGAACACCTCGCCCTCGTCCTCGCTGTACTTGAGCGGCCCGAGACGGTCGGACAGCCCCCACCGCGTGACCATGTTGCGGGCGAGCTCGGTCGCGCGCTGGATGTCGTTGCTCGCTCCGGTGGTCACGAAGTCGGCGCCGAAGATGATCTCCTCCGCGACCCGCCCGCCGAACAGGCTCGATATCTGGCTGTCGAGCTGCTCCTTGGTGTAGCTGTAACGGTCTTCCTCGGGGAGGAACATGGTCACCCCGAGGGCGCGCCCGCGGGGAATGATGGTGACCTTGTAGACCGGGTCGTGCGAGGGGACGAGGAGGCCGACGATCGCGTGGCCCGCCTCGTGATAGGCGGTGAGCTTCTTGTCCCGCTCGCTCATCACCATGGACTTTCGCTCCGCGCCCATCATGATCTTGTCCTTGGCGCGCTCGAAGTGGTCCATGTCGACGGTGCGACGGTTCTCGCGGGCCGCGAACAGCGCCGCCTCGTTCACCAGGTTCGCGAGATCCGCCCCCGAGAACCCCGGGGTCCCCCGGGCGATAATGCTGGCCTTCACGTTGGCGTCGAGCGGGATCTTGCGCATGTGCACGCGGAGGATCTGTTCGCGCCCCCGGATGTCGGGAAGCGGCACCACGACCTGCCGGTCGAACCGGCCCGGCCGGAGCAGGGCCGGGTCCAGGACATCCGGACGGTTGGTCGCGGCGATGACGATGACCCCCTCGTTGCCGTCGAACCCGTCCATCTCGACGAGGAGCTGATTGAGGGTCTGCTCGCGCTCGTCGTGGCCTCCGCCGAGACCCGCCCCCCGGTGGCGCCCGACCGCGTCGATCTCGTCGATGAAGATGATGCACGGCGCGTGCTTCTTGGCCTGATCGAACATGTCGCGGACGCGCGACGCGCCGACCCCGACGAACATCTCGACGAAGTCGGAGCCCGAGATCGTGAAGAACGGCACCTTCGCCTCGCCGGCGATGGCCTTCGCGAGCAGCGTCTTGCCGGTGCCCGGAGAGCCCACCATCAGGACGCCGCGCGGGATCTTGCCGCCGAGCTTCTGGAACTTCGCGGGGTCGCGCAGGAAGTCGACCAGCTCGCGAACCTCCTCCTTGGCCTCCTCGACGCCCGCGACGTCGGAGAACGTCACCTTGACCTGGTCCTCGCCGATGAGGCGCGCGCGGCTCTTTCCGAACGAGAGCGCCCCCCGGCCGCCTCCGCCGCCCTGCATCTGGCGCATGAAGAAGATCCACACGCCCACGAGCAGGAGCATGGGGAACCAGGAAATGAATATCTGCATGAGCAGCCCCTGCTGCTCGGGCGGGCGGGCGTCGATCACCACTCCCGCTTCCAGGAGCTCGCCGACGAGGGAGCGGTTGTCGGTTTCCGGGGAATAGGTGGAGAAGGTGTCGCCGGCGTGCGTCCGGCCCTCGATTTCCCGCCCCTCGATGATCACCTTCTGGACGAGGCCCTTGCGGACGTCGTTGACGAATTCGGAGTAGTCCATCTTCTGGGCCGCCGACCGGCGGGGCCCGAAGCTGTTGAACACCGACATCAGCACGAGGGCGATGATCACCCACAGGATAAGATTCTTCGCCATTCCGTTCATTGCGCCGATCCTCCCGGGATCGAATGAATTATACGCGATGCCCGCACGCCACGACGTACACCTCGGGCGAACGGGGCCGCGACGCCCGAGGCTTGCGGATGCGCACCGAATCAAAGCCCTCGCGCACCTCGCGCACGAACGGGTCGAACCCTTCCCCGTGGAAGGCCTTGACCACGAAGCCGCCGCCCGGAACGAGGACCCGGCCGGCGAGCTCGAGAGCGAGCTCGGCCAGGTGCATCGCCCGCGGCTGGTCGACGGCCTTCATGCCTCCCATATTGGGTGCGAGATCCGAGAGCACAAGGTCCGCACCTCCAGGTCCGAGACCCTCGAGCAGGGCCGCAAGGGCCGCCTCCTCCCGGAAATCGCCCTGGATGAAGTCCACCCCCGGGAGCGGCTCCATGGGCAGGAGGTCGATCGCCACCACCCGCGACGCCCCGCGGCGCCGCAGATACTGGCACCAGGCCCCGGGCGCGGCGCCGAGGTCCACCGCCGTGGACCCCGGGCGCACGAGCTGGTGACGCTCGTCCAGCTCGGCGAGCTTGAAGGCCGATCGCGCCCGGTAGCCCTCGGTGCGGGCACGCCGGACGAATTCGTCGTCACGCCAGGACTCTATCCAGCGCCGTGCCATGGGGTGAACCGATCGAGGACCTCCGAGCGTGAGAGCGAAACGGAAGAGCGAACCGCAACGCGTTGTCGGGAAAGGGGTTCGATCAACGGTATTCGACGACGACGATCTCGTACTCGCGCTCGCCTCCGGGTGCGTGGACGGTCACCGTGTCGCCTTCGCGGCGGCCGATGAGGGCACGCGCGAACGGGGACGCGACGGAGAGACGTCCCTCCGTGATCTCCGCCTCGAGCACTCCCACGATCTGGTAGCCGTGCTCCTCGCCGGTCTCGACGTCGACGAGCCGGACGGTGGCCCCGAACACGATGCGCCCCCCCGCCTCGAGGCTCGCGGGGTCGATGACCTGCGCCCGCGCGAGCTGGCTCTCGATCTCCGCGATGCGGCCCTCGAGGAAGCTCTGCTCCTCGCGCGCGGCGTGGTACTCCGCGTTCTCGCGCAGGTCTCCGTGCTCGCGCGCCTCGCCGATCGCGCGGATGACGCGCGGGCGCTCGACGTTGCGCAGGCGGTCGAGCTCCGCGCGCAGGCGCGCCGCTCCGGCCGCGGTCATCGGCGGACGATCGCTCATCAAAGAATTCCGGCGCTGGTTACCTGCCGAGGATGACGAAGCCGGCCGAACGAGCCGGGGCCCGACGCCTCAGCGAAGCCCGAGGACGTCCTGCATATCGTAGAGGCCGGGTCCGCGCTCCCGCAACCAGCGCGACGCGCGAAGCGCCCCGTGCGCGAAGTTGAGGCGGCTCCCGGCCCGATGGGTGATCTCGATCCGCTCCCCGGTGCCCACGAACATCACCGTATGCTCGCCGACGGCGTCGCCGCCGCGGATCGTCTCGAACCCGATGGTCTCGCGGTCGCGCACCCCCGTATGCCCTTCCCGGCCGTAGATCGCGCACTTCGCGAGGTCGCGCCCGAGCGCCCCGGCCACGATCTCGCCCATCCGCACCGCGGTGCCGGACGGCGCATCGACCTTGTTGCGATGGTGCATCTCGATGATCTCGATGTCGGTCTCCCCTCCGAGGATCCGGCTCGCGACGTCGATGAGGTGGAAGCAGGCGTTGACTCCGACGCTCATGTTCGGAGCGATGAGCACGGGGATGTCCGCCGCGCACGCCTCGACCCGCGCCCGCTCCTCGACCGAGAACCCCGTGGTCCCGATGACGAGCTGCGTTGCGGCCGCGCGGCAACGCTCGGCAAGGGCCACCGTCCCGGAGGGGAAGCCGAAGTCGATGACTCCGTCCACGGCGCCGAGGAACCGGCCCGGATCGTCCGTCACCTCGACTCCATTGGCCCCCGACCCGGCGAGCGTCCCCGCGTCGGAGCCGAGCGCCTCGTGGCCGGACTGCTCCAGCGCGCCCGCGCACTCGAAGTCCGGATGCCCGGCGCAGGCCGCCACCAGGGTCCGGCCCATCCGCCCCGCCGCGCCGGAGATCGCGACTCGCATCGCTTCGCTGGTCATGAACGCATATCCTCGAAGAACCGCTTGACGCCATTGAACCACGAAGTCGCCCGCGGCGCGTGCGCGGACTCGTCTCCGCCCTTCAGGGCGTCGTCGAACTCGCCGAGGAGCTCCTTCTGCCGCGCGGTCAGGTTGACCGGGGTCTCCACCACCACCCGGCAGAGCAGATCACCGATCGTGCCCCCCCGCACCGACCGGACCCCCTTGCCGCGGAGGCGGAAGTGACCACCGGTCTGCGTACCCGCGGGAACCTTGAGGTTCACCGCTCCATTCAGGGTGGGGACCTGCACCTCGCCGCCGAGGGTGGCGGTCGCGAAGCTGATCGGCACCTCGCACCCGAGGTCCCGTCCCTGCCGCTCGAAGATGGGGTGGTCGCGCACCGAGATCTCGACGTAGAGATCCCCGCTCGCCCCCGGGCGCGAGCCGCTCTCGCCTTCGCCGGCGAGCCGGATCCGGTCGCCGTCGTCCACCCCGGGCGGGATCTTGACCGAAAGGGTCTTTCGATCGCGGACCTTCCCGGCCCCGCGGCACGTCCCGCAAGGGTCGCTGACGACGGTCCCCGCCCCCTTGCAGCGCGGGCAGGTCTGCTGCAGGGAGAAGAATCCCTGCTGCATGCGCACCTGCCCGTTTCCGCCGCAGGTCTCGCAGGAGACGGGGTGGGTGCCGGGACGCGCACCGCTCCCGCCGCACGTGTCGCAGTCGACCACGGTGGGGACCTGGATGGTGACCGTGTCGCCCGCCACCGCCCGCTCGAGATCGAGATCAAGGGGATAGCGGAGGTCCGCCCCGCGGTACGCGCGGGTCCCTCCGCCGCCGCGCGCGCCGAAGATGTCCCCGAAGACGTCGTCGAAGATGTCGCGGAAACCGCCGCCGAAGCCCGCGCCTGCGAAGGCGTCGGCGTTGACCCCGTCATGCCCGAACTGGTCGTAGGCGGCCCGCTTCTGCGGGTCGGAGAGAACCTCGTACGCCTCCTTGGCCTCCTTGAAGCTCTCCTCGGCCCGGGTGTCGTCGGGGTTGCGATCCGGGTGGTATTTCATCGCGAGGCGGCGGTAGGACTTCTTCAGCGCGTCCTCCCCGGCGCCGCGCTCGACCCCGAGCACCTCGTAGTAGTCGCGTTTGGCCATGCCCGGTGCCCGCCTGCCTCAGCGCGGGTCCACGCCGGCCCGCCGGCGCGGCCGGACGCGCCCGCCGGGAGGCCGGATCGCCGGCCCCGGCAGGTCCAATCTCGCCCGCGAATACAACTGGTTACTTCTTGTCGTCGCCGACTTCCTCGAACTCCGCGTCGACCACGTCATCCGCGGCGGACGCGCCTCCCCCGCCGTCGGAAGCCGCCTGTCCCTGTCCCTCCTCGGCCTGGGCCTTCCGATAGGCCCGTTCCGCGAGCTTGCCCGAACGCTCGGTGAGGGTGGCGACGCCGGCGTCGATCGCTTCCCGGTCATCACCCTCGACTGCCTGCTTCAGCGACGCGATCGCCTCCTCGACGGACTTTCGCTCGTCCTCCTCGACCTCGTCGCCGAGGTCGGCGAGCGACTTCTCGGCGGCGTGGATGAGGGCGTCGGCCTGGTTGCGGGCATCGACCAGCTCGCGGAACTTTCGGTCCTCCTCCGCATGGGCCTCCGCGTCCTTCACCATGCGCTCGATCTCCTCGTCGGAGAGCCCGCTCGAGGCGCGGATGACGATCGACTGCTCCCGCTGGGTCGCCTTGTCCTTGGCGGAGACGTTGAGGATCCCGTTCGCGTCGATGTCGAAGGCCACCTCGATCTGGGGAATGCCGCGGGGAGCGGGTGGAATGTCGGCGAGGTCGAAGCGGCCGAGCAGCTTGTTGTCCTGGGCCCGCTCGCGCTCGCCCTGGAGCACGTTCACGGTGACCGCGGTCTGGTGGTTCTCGGCCGTCGAGAACACCTGTTGCGCCTTCGTCGGAATGGTGGTGTTCTTCTCGATGAGCTTCGTCATCACCCCGCCGAGGGTCTCGATCCCGAGCGACAGGGGGGTGACGTCGAGAAGGAGGACGTCCTTCACGTCCCCCGCGAGCACTCCCGCCTGGATCGCGGCCCCCATCGCGACCGCCTCGTCCGGATTCACGTCCCGGCGCGGCTCGCGCCCGAAGATGCCCTGCACGACCTCCTGCACCTTCGGCATGCGGGTCTGGCCGCCGACCAGGATCACGTCCGAGATCTCGGCCGCGTTGAGCTTCGCGTCCTTGAGCGCGGTCTCGCAGGGCTTGATCGTGCGGGCGATGAGTTCCTCCACCAGGGCCTCGAGCTTGGCCCGGGTCAGCCGGATGTTGAGATGCTTCGGCCCGCTCGCGTCGGCGGTGATGTAGGGCAGGTTGACCTCGGTCTGCTGGCTGGAGGAGAGCTCGATCTTGGTCTTCTCCGCCGCCTCCTTCAGCCGCTGCAGGGCCAGGGGATCGCTGTGCAGATCGATCCCGGACGACTTCCGGAACTCGTCGGCGAGGTAGTCATGATCCGGAGATCGAAGTCCTCGCCCCCGAGGAAGGTGTCCCCGTTGGTGGAGAGCACCTCGAACTGGTGCTCGCCCTCCACCTCCGCGATCTCGATGATCGAGATGTCGAAGGTGCCGCCGCCGAGGTCGTAGACCGCGATCCGGACGTCCCCCCGCTTCTTGTCCATCCCGTAGGCCAGCGCCGCGGCAGTCGGCTCGTTGATGATGCGCCGCACCTCGAGACCCGCGATCCGGCCCGCGTCCTTCGTCGCCTGGCGCTGGGAGTCGTTGAAGTACGCGGGCACGGTGATGACCGCCTCCCCGACCTCCTCCCCGAGATAGTCCTCCGCCGTCTTCTTCATCTTCATGAGCACGCGGGCGGAGATCTCGGGCGGAGACATCTTGCGTCCGTCGGCCTCCACCCAGGCGTCGTCGTTGCTGTCCGCCTTGACGATCCGGTACGGGACCATCTCGATGTCGCGCTGCACCACGTCGTCGGTGATCCGGCGGCCGATGAGCCGCTTCACCGCGAACAGGGTGTTGCCGGGGTTCGTCACCGCCTGGCGCTTCGCCGACTGGCCGACCAGCACGTCCGAATCGGAACCGAACGCGACGATGGAAGGAGTGGTCCGATCGCCCTCGCTGTTCTCGATGACGCGAGGGCTGGAGCCCTCCATGACCGCGACGCACGAGTTCGTGGTTCCGAGGTCGATTCCGATGGTCCTTGCCATTGCCGGATGCTCCGCGAATGCGATGAATGTTCGTGAACGTCAATATGCGGCGTGGCCGGCCGAATTCAACCGGAGCGACGGAGGCTGCCCCGCGACGCGCTTCCGGCCCCGGCCGGTGCGGGTCGGCCTGGCCGCCCGAGTACCCGGAGGCCAGGCCGCGCGGGCGCACGGCCGAGTGGCCGCGTGGTCGAGCGATCGCCCGGCCCGGCTACCGGGAAACGATGACCATGGCCGGACGCACCACTCGTCCGTGCAGCAGGCAGCCCTTCTGGAAGACCTGGATCACCTTGCCGGACTCCACGCCCTCGGCCTCCCGCATCGACATGGCCTCGTGGAACCGGGGGTCGAAGTCCTCGCCGGCCGGGTCGACCTCGACCGCCCCGAACTTCTCGAGCGCCGCGGTCAGCATGCGAAGGGTCATCTCCGTCCCCTCCGCGAGGGCCTCGACGGTGCTTCCCTCTTCGCGCGCGGCCCCGATGCCGAGCTCGAGGCTGTCGCGCATCGGCAGCAGCTCGCGGACAAGGCCCTCGACGCCGAAGCGGTGAGCCTGCTCCACGTCGCGGGTCGCGCGCCGGCGGACGTTCTCGACCTCCGCCCGGGCGCGGAGCGCCGCATCGCGCTCGCGCTCGGCCTCCTCGCGGGCCGCGTCGAGCCGGGCGCGAAGGGACTCGACGGTGTCGGCGGCCTCCTCCGGATCCCCGGCAGGCGCCT
The DNA here is from genome assembly GCA_022822245.1 of Gammaproteobacteria bacterium. The sequence goes on along the minus strand of JAJECB010000481.1, from coordinate 288 downwards.
CGCCGCCTTCTTCCTCCGCCGGTGGACCGGGTTCGTCCGCAGCGGCCCCGGCGTCGGGGGCGTCGGCGGCGCCCTCCGGGTCCGTCCCGGCGGCGTCCCGGCCGGCCCCATCCTCGGTCTCGGCTTCCGGCCCGGACCCTTCGGCCGCGGCCTCGGGCTCCCGCCCGCCGGTCATGCCCCCGTCTTGCGCGGGGCCCTCACCGGCCGCCGACCGGCGCGCCTCGCGCGCCTCGCCGGCCGGAGGAGAAGGAGCGGTGCCGGCGGATCCGCCGTTCGCCGCCCGGCGAT
>JAJECB010000364.1 GCA_022822245.1 Gammaproteobacteria bacterium | reverse complement strand
CGGAGGTCGCCGAGCGCGCCCTTGTCCTCGGGGCGGACATGGTGAACGACGTCTCGGGCCTCGGTACCGCACGGATGCGCCGTCTCGCCCGCGAGAGCGGCGCCGAATGGGTGGCCGTGCACACCGTGAGCGTCCCCGCCGACCCCGCCCGGCGTCTGCCTCCGAGGCCGGCGGCGGCGGACGCCCTCGCGGGCTGGCTCGCCCGGCGGCGCCGCGAATGGGAGGCGGCCGGGCTCGATCCGGGGCGAATCCTCTTCGACCCCGGGATCGGCTTCGGGAAGGACACCCTGCAGGCGCTCGATCTGTTCTCCACGCTCGGCCGGTTCCGGGACGAGGGCTTCCGGGTGCTGGTCGGACACTCCCGCAAGGCGTGGTTCGGCGGCGGTGGGCCGCCCGCCCCGGAACGGGACCCGGAGACGGTCGGCGCGTCCCTCGCCCTCGCCGCGCGAGGGGTGGAGGTGCTGCGAGTCCACGACGTCGCCCTGCACGCCCGGGCGTACCGCTCATGGGTCCATGTCGCGGATCCGCCGCCCGCGCCATCGGAGGCGGCGGTCGTCGAAGCGGGCCTATAATTGAACGGCATCCCGGCGACCCCATCTTGCCCGCCATGACCACCGTCGCTTCCGCCCCCGTCCGACCGCCCCTCGAGCTCGGCGACGAGCAGCTCCTGCGGTACAACCGCCAGATCATGCTGCCCGAGATCGGGGTGGAGGGACAGGAACGCCTGTGGACCTCCCGCGTGCTCCTCGTCGGGCTCGGCGGACTCGGGTCGCCGATCGCGATGTACCTCGCCGCGAGCGGAGTGGGCCACCTCGTCCTCGTCGACCACGACGCGGTCGACCTCTCGAACCTGCAGCGGCAGATCGTGCATACCACCGCCTCGCTCGGGGAACCCAAGGTCCGTTCCGCGGCACGGACCCTTGCCGCGCTCAACCCGGAGGTCCGGGTGGACCGGATCGAGCGCGCCCTCACCGGCGACACGCTCCGCGACGAGGTCGCGGCGGCCGACGTGGTGGTCGAGGCCACGGACAGCTTCGAGGCCCGGCGCACGCTCAACCGGGCCTGCATCGACGCGGGCCGCCCGCTTGTATCCGGCGCGGTCATCCGCATGGAAGGCCAGGTCGCGGTCTACCGTCTCGACCGCCCGGAGGGCCCGTGCTACGAGTGCCTGCACGGCGCGGCCACCGCGCCTCCCGGCACCTGCGCCGACAGCGGAGTCCTCGGCTCCGTCGCGGGGATCATCGGCACCGTCCAGGCGACCGAGGTGGTGAAGACGCTCCTCGACATCGGCGAGGACCTCGCCGGACGGGTGCTCGTGCTCGACGCCCTGCGCATGGAATGGCAGACCATCCGGCTCCGGCGAAATCCGCGCTGCCCCGCGTGCGGAGACCGGCGATGACCGCGAAACGCCCGTCCCTCGCGGACGCGCGCGGACGCGCGCTCCGCGACCTTCGCATCTCCGTCACCGACCGGTGCAACTTCCGTTGCGTCTACTGCATGCCGCGCGAGGTGTTCGGCGCCGACCACGCCTTCCTCGACCGCAAGGAGGTGCTGAGCCTGGAGGAGATCGCGCGGGTCGCCGCCCTCTTCGTGGAGCAGGGGGTGCGGAAGATCCGCCTCACCGGCGGCGAGCCCCTCGTGCGGCGGGGGCTCGAGACCCTGGTGGAGAAGCTCACCGCCATTCCCGGGCTCGAGGACCTCAGCCTCACCACCAACGGATCCCTCCTCACCCCGGCCCGCGCCCGCGCCCTTCGCGATGCCGGGCTCGGGCGCGTCACCATCAGCCTCGACGCCCTCGACGATGCGGTCTTCAAGCGGATCAACGACGTCAACTTCCCGGTGTCCGGCGTGCTGCGCGCCATCGATGCGGCGGCCGATGCCGGCCTTGCCCCGGTCAAGGTCAACATGGTGGTCAAGCGAGGCGGGAACGAGGACCAGATCCTGCCGATGGCCCGCCACTTCCGGGGCTCCGGGCACATCGTTCGCTACATCGAGTACATGGACGTCGGCAACTCGAACGGCTGGGAGCTCGCCGACGTGGTGTCCGCCCGGGAAATCGTCGAACGGATCGACGAGCGGTACCCGCTCGAGCCGGTCGGCGCGAACTATCCGGGAGAGGTCGCGAACCGATGGCGCTATCGTGACGGGGCGGGCGAGATCGGGGTCATCGCATCGGTGAGCCAGCCGTTCTGCGGGGGCTGCACCCGCGCACGGCTCTCCGCCGAAGGGCGCCTCTACACGTGCCTGTTCGCGACGTCCGGCCACGACTTCCGGGCGCCGCTTCGCACCGGCGCCACCGACGAAGAGCTCAGGAGCCGCCTACCCGCATCTGGGGGCGGCGCGACGACCGCTACTCCGAGCTTCGCACCGCCGCCACCCCGGACCCGGTTGCGCGGACGGCCGCAGGCGCGGCGGCCGGGAACGAAAGGGGCGCGCCGGTCACGACGGAGGCACCCAAGATCGAGATGTCCTATATCGGAGGCTGAGATGTCCGCCCGGCTCCAGCTCTCCGCTTCCTTCTCTCCTCCAACCCCGGCCGGAGCCCGGTCGTCCGCCCGTTAGCCTCCACGCCCGCCGCGCCGTGAACGCGCCCAGCCCGCATATCTCACCAACTTTCGTCGCGAGGCCGCGGAGGTGCCGCTGTGACCAGGCGCACGGACCGAAAGAGCGCATGCGCGCTGCTGAAGGCGTAGTCGACACTAGCGCATTCGCGCTGGTGAAGCGGCTTGAGGGAGTACGCCTTGTCACAGCGAGCAGATCCGCGGCCGCAGCAGGAAGTTGGTGAGATATGCGGGCTCAAATCTACCCTCGCGAAGCGGTGACCGGAGTGATCCTCGCCGGCGGCCGCGGCTCGCGCATGGGCGGCGCGGACAAGGGGCTGGTGGAGGTGGCGGGCCGCCCCATGGTGGAGCACGTCCTCGCCGCGGTCGAGCGGCAGGCGGGGGCGGTGGCCATCAACGCGAACCGCAGCACCGAGCGCTACGCCCGCTACGGACACCCCGTCATCCCGGACTCGCTGGACGGCTACCAGGGTCCGCTCGCGGGCATGGCGAGCGCCCTCGCCGCCGCCGCCACCGAGTTCGTGCTCGTCGTTCCCTGCGATTCGCCGCTCGTCGATGCGTCGCTCGGGCCGCGGCTCCACACCGCCCTCGTCGAGCGCGAGGCGGACGTCGCGGTCGCGCACGACGGGGAGCGGATGCATCCCGTGTTCGTGCTGCTTCGCCGCGCGGCGCGCGCGCGGCTTGACGATTTCCTCGCACGCGGAGAGCGAAAGATCGACCGCTGGTTCGCAGAGGAGAAGACCGCCGTCGTCGACTTCTCCGACCTCCCAGAGATGTTCCTCAACGTGAACCGGGAGGAGGACCGGAGGCGGTTGGAGGCCCGGCTGGAGGTGCAGTTGGAGGCGCGCCCGGACGGGGAAACGGGCAAGGGGCGAAGGAGCGCATCGGCGGCCGGCGCCCCGCGGAGTCGCCGCCCCCCCGTTGTCGGGTTCGCCGGCTACAGCGGGAGCGGCAAGACCACCCTCGCGACCGGTGTCGTCCGCGCCCTCACCGAGGCCGGGGTCCGGGTCTCCGCGGTCAAGCACGCGCACCACGCGTTCGATGTCGATCAGCCGGGCAAGGACAGCTACGAGCTTCGCCGGGCGGGGGCGGTGCAGACCCTGGTCGGATCCCGCGACCGCTGGGCCCTCGTCACCGAGGTCGGCGCGGCGCGGGAGCCGACCCTGGACGAGCTCGTCGATCGGCTAGACTTCGAATCGGTCGACATCGTGCTCGTCGAGGGCTTCAAGCATGCGGAGGTGCCCAAGATCGCGGTCCGCCGCGAAGAGGACGCCCCCTTCGTGGACGACCCGTTCGTTGTGGCGATCGCCACCCCCGGCGCGGCCGGCGGCGAAGCTCCCGGCGCGCCAGCGATTGCACGGCTCGACCTCGACCGTCCCGACCTCGTGGCCCGCTTCATCGTCGAACGCTTCCTGACCCCGACTCCGTGAGCCCGTACCCGATGCCGAACCCCGTCGCCGCCCCCATCTCCCTCCCGGACCCCTCCTGCATGGACGACTTCGACCCGTCCTCGCTCCTCGTGGAGCAGGCCCTCGAACGCATCCACGCCCTCGCCGCCCCGGTTGCGGGAACCGAGCGGGTCGCAGTCCGGGAGACCCTCGGCCGGGTGCTCGCGGAACCGATCCACTCCCCCATCGACGTGCCGGCGCACGACAACTCGGCCATGGACGGTTACGCGGTGCGCGCCGCCGATGCCGGAGGGGACGGCCGCCCGACGGCGCTCCGGGTGCTCGGGACCTCCTGGGCCGGCCGGCCCTTCCCCGGCCCGGTCGGCCCCGGGGAGTGCGTGCGCATCATGACCGGGGCGGTGATGCCCTCCGGCGCCGACGCGGTGGTGATCCAGGAGAATGCCGAGGCCGGACCCGGGGATACCATCCGCTTCGAAGAGCGCCCCCGCACGGGAGACAACGTGCGCGAGGCGGGCGAGGACATTCCCCGGGGAGCGGCGGTCCTCGATGCCGGACAGCGGGTCGGGCCGGCGGAGCTCGGAGTGCTCGCGTCCCTCGGCACCGTCGAGGCGAGCGTCCGGCGCCGGGTACGCGTCGCCTTCTTCTCCACCGGCGATGAGCTCCGCTCGCTCGGGGAGCCGCTCCCCGAGGGCTGCATCTACGACAGCAACCGCTACACCCTCCTCGCCATGCTGCGCGCCGTCGGCACCGAGATCCTGGACCTCGGGGTGGTCCGGGACGTGCGCGCGGAGGTCGAGCGAGCGTTCCGGGAGGCAGCGGCGGCGGCCGACGTGATCATCACCTCGGGGGGGGTCTCGGTCGGGGAAGCGGACTTCGTGAAGGAGGCCCTGGAGCGCACCGGCGAGGTCGGCTTCTGGAAGATCGCGATGAAGCCCGGCCGTCCGCTCGCGTTCGGCAAGGTCGGCGGGGCGCTCTTTTTCGGGCTGCCCGGCAACCCGGTCTCGGTCATGGTGACCTTCTATCAGTTCGTCCAGCCGGCGCTTCGCCGGATGATGGGCGAGCCCGCCGCCGCGCCGGTCCGGTTCCGGGTGCGGTGCACCTCGCGCCTGCGCAAGCGCCCGGGGCGGGTGGAGTTCCAGCGCGGAGTGCTCGCATACGACGAGACTGGCCGCCTCGCGGTGCGGAGCACCGGCGGTCAGGGGTCCGGGATCCTGAGCTCGATGCACGAGGCCAACTGCTTCATCGTGCTGCCCCTGGAGAGCGAAGGAGTGGATCCGGGAAGCGAGGTGGACGTCGAGCCGTTCGCCGGCGTCGCGGGGGCGGGCGCGTGAGCGCCTCTCTCCCGGCCGCGCCTCGGGCCGGGCCGGCGCCTCCCGCCGCCCCGGAAGCGACCGCGCCGTGGCGCCCCCGCATGACCGAGGCGGGTCTCGCGCCCACCCACGAGATCACGGTCGTCGACGAGTACGGGAACGAGCGCCCCGCCCATGTCGCGGGCGAGTCGCCCCTCACCCTCAAGGTGGACGACCGCGAGATCGTCACCCTGATGACCCTCGGGACCTACCCCGAGGCGCTCGCCCTCGGGTACCTGCGCAACCAGCGGCTCATCGAGCGGCTGTCCGACGTCGAGTCGGTGGAGGTCGACTGGGATTTCGAGACGGTGCACGTCCGCACCTTCGCCGGCACCGGCATCGTCGACCTCGAGGAGAAGCTCGCCCGCCGCACGGTGACCACCGGCTGCGGCCAGGGCACGGTATTCAGTTGCACGATCGACATGATCTACGACTCGAAGGTGCCCCGGGTCGAGGTGCGCCAGTCCCTCGTCTACGACCTCCTCCGGGAGATCGGTGCGTACAACGAGATCTATCGCCAGGCGGGAGCGGTGCACGGCTGCGCGCTCTGCCAGGGCACCCGGATCCTGTCCTTCGTCGAGGACGTCGGGCGCCACAACGCGGCGGACGCGATCGCGGGCCGGATGTGGCTGGACGACATCGGCGGCGGCGACAAGATCTTCTACACCACCGGCCGGCTCACTTCCGAGATCGTGATGAAGGTCACCCAGATGGGGATCCCGGTGCTGCTGTCGCGCTCGGGGGTCACCCACATGGGCCTCGAGCTCGCCGAAATCACCGGGGTCACGATGATCGCGCGCGCCAAGGCCCGGCACTTCCTCGTCTACACCGGCGCCTCGAACGTCGTCTTCGACGCCCCGCCCCCGCCCCGCCCGCAACGCCCGCCGCCCCCGGCCTGACCCGTTCCGGCGGGCCGCCGCCGGGGCATCCCGGACCCCGGATTCCGAGCCTCGTCCGGAGCGCGGGACGAAGTGAAGCGGGACGAAGGCGCTATCCGGCGGACGTCTCCGCCAGGGCGAAGTCGAACTCCGCGGTCCAGAACGGCGTGCGCACGCCGGCCTCACGGGCCCGGCCGGCGTCCTCCTCGAGTTCGAAGGGGACGAGCAGCGACTCCTTGACCCCGAAGACGGCGTCGGAGTCGATCCACGGATCGCCGCGCACGAAGATGTGGGTCACCACCGGCTCGAAGCCCTCCGCGGTCACGATGAAGTGAATGTGGGCGGGCCGCCGGGCGTGGCGCCCGGTGGCATCCAGCATCCGCCCCACCGGACCGTCCGTGGGCACCGGATAGGACACCGGCTTCGTGGTGCGGAACCAGTACCGACCGTCCGCCCCGGTCACGAACTTGCCCCGCATGTTGTTCTCGGGCTGCTCGTCCGGCTGCTGCACGTCGTAGCGGCCGTCGCCGTTCGTCTGCCACACGTCGAGCACCGCGCCCTCGATCGGTCGGCCTGCGGCGTCCGCCACCCGGCCGGAGACCACGCACGGCTCGCCCTTGCCGTCGCGGCAGATGTCGAACCCCATCTCCTCCACGCCGACCCCTTCCACGTGGAAGGGACCGAGGACCGTCGCCTCCGTCCGGCCGTCCCGTGCGCGATGGTTGATCGTCTCGAGGAGCATGGAGACACCGAGCGTGTCGGAGAGCAGGATCCATTCCTGGCGCCGGTCGTCGCACATCTGGCCGGTGGCGGTCAGGAAGTCGATGGCCTGACGCCATTCCTCGATGGAAGGCTCGACCTCCTTCACGAAGGCATGGAGGTGCCGGACGGCCGACTCCATGACCTGCCGGAAGCGCGGGTCCGGACAGCTCTCGAGCCGGGAGATGACGGTTTCGGCGGAGCTCTCTTCGGTGAAGTATCGGCTCATCGGAGCACCTCCCGGTTGAAGTGTGGCGCCGCTCGCCGCGGGGGAGGGCCGGCCGCTACCAGCGCTCGAGCGCCGCGAGATCGGAGCCCCGGGTCCCGACCCAGCGCTCGCCGTGCGGCGTCGACTCCTTCTTCCAGAACGGCGCCTTCGTCTTGAGAAAGTCCATGATGAACTCGCACGCCGCGAACGCATCGCCCCGGTGGGACGACGCGGCGGCGACGAGCACGATGGGATCGCCCGGGGAGAGCGCTCCGATCCGGTGGACGACGGTCACCGCCGAGACCGGCCAGCGCGAGCGGGCGTCCCGGACAATGCCCTCGATCGCGCGTTCGGTCATCCCGGGGTAATGCTCGAGGAGCATCGAGCCGACCGACCGTTCGTCGTTCTCGTCCCGCACCACCCCGAGGAAGGAGGCCACCGCCCCGACCCCGAGGGCGTCTTGGTGAAGGCGCGCGATCTCCCTTCCGGTGTCGAAGGGCTCGGCCTGCACCCGGATCCGCACCTCCTCCATCCCTGGCGCGCATGTCTCACCAACTTCCTGCTGCGGACGCTGATCTGCTCGCTGTGACAAGGCGTACTC
>JAJECB010000251.1 GCA_022822245.1 Gammaproteobacteria bacterium | reverse complement strand
CTGGATAAGCCGACTTTCCTTGAGAGATGGCTTCTCTCCTCGATTCGTTACGAGAGCGAGCTGCACAACCATACGGTCGTTCATTCGGACGCCTCGGTTCTTCCGGACAACGCCGTCGAGGCCCTCGCCACCCGGAGCAATCACATCGAGCAGTACGGTGCCCGGCCCGACAACTACGAAATCACCTACATCATGCACAACCAGCAGCCCTGGGCGAATCGCTCCGACAAGCCATGCCTCGTGACCTACAACCCGATCAGTCGTATCGACGAAAGCAGGGTCGTCAAGAAGTGGTGGTTCCAGCACATCGTGCACGATGTGTCTCACGTCGCCTTTCTGATCCACCTCTTTCGCTTCGTTCAAGGCCGGAGACGGACCTGGCACTGCGGCGCCCACACGCTCATCAACAGTCAGGAGACCTGCTTCGTGTCGGGCCTCGTTGCCGCAAGGCAGATCGGAGCGGACTATCCCTTCGAGGATTCCGAAGCGAGAAAGTGGTTCAACTTCTACGGGCGCATGATGTACGGCTGGCGCTTCAGGAAGGCGTGAACCACGGCGCGCCCGGCGCGACGGAGAGCCTGCTCCGGCGCGCGAAGCCCCGGCCGCGAACCCGCCAGATCCGCCACTTCTTCAGGGGAGCGCCCGTTCCAGCACCCTCGCCACGTGCCACGCCCGCCGGCCCGTCCCATCGGCAACCTGGTGCCGGCAGCTCGTCCCGCCGGCGACGATCAGGGTGTCCCGAGCCGCCGCCCGCACCGCCGGCAGGAGGCTCAGCTCCCCCATCGCCATCGACGTCTCGTAGCTCGCGGCCTCGTACCCGAACGCGCCGGCCATCCCGCAGCAGCTCGACTCGATGGTCTCGACTTCGAGCTCGGGCACCAGGCGGAGGGTGCGCTCGAGCGCCGGCATGACCCCGAACGCCTTCTGATGGCAATGCCCGTGCAGGAGCGCGCGCTTGCCCGCGAGCGGGCGCAAGGGAAGGCCGAGATCGCCCTCCGCGACCGCGCCGGCGACGAGCTCCTCGAACATCACGAACCGCGCATCGCCCGTCTCGCGCCCGAATCCGAGGGCGAGCGCCTCGTCGCGGAACGTCAGCAGGCACGAGGGCTCGAGGCCCACGACGGGAACGCCTCGCTCGATGAAGGAGCCAAGGGCGGCGAACGTGCGCGCGAGCTCGTGCCTCGCTTCCTCGACGAGGCCCGCGGCAAGGAACGTCCTCCCGCAGCATAGCGGGCGGCGTTCGCCGGGCGGTGGCGCGGCGAGCCGCACGAGGAACCCCGCCGTCTCGAGCACCCGCGCCGCGGCGCGGGCGTTCTCGGGCTCGAACCAGGTGGTGAAGGTGTCGGCGAGGAGCGCCACCTCGGGACCGTCGCCGGGCGCGACGGCGGGCCGGCTTGCGAGAAGCTCGTCGCCCCGAAACGGATCCGCGCGCCACCGCGGGAGAGTGCGTTTCGCGCTCAGCCCCAGGAGGCGCTCGGTCGCGGTCGGCAGCCCCGGAAGCCGGTCGCGGAGGTTCATCAGCCACGCGAGCCGGCTCGCGGCGGGAGCATAGCGGGGGAGCCATGCGACGGCGCGGTCCCGCAGGCTCAACCCATGGCGTTTCCGGCGCTGATGGAGATACTCGATCTTCATCCGCGCCATGTCGACGCCGGTCGGGCATTCGCGCCTGCACCCCTTGCACCCGACGCAGAGCGCCATCGTCTCGGCCATCGCGTCGGAGGTGAGGGCGCCGGGGCCGAGCTGGCCGGTGAGGGCGAGCCGCAGCGTGTTCGCGCGCCCGCGGGTGACGTGCCGCTCGTCCATGGTCACCCGGTACGAGGGGCACATCACCCCGGGGTTCGACTTCCGGCAGGCCCCGTTGTTGTTGCACATCTCCACCGCGCGGTCGAAGCCCCCCCACTCCGACCAGTCGAGCCCGGTCTCGACGGGGAGCGGCGCATACCCCGGCTTGTAGCGGAAGAGCTCCCGGTCGTCCATGCGCTCGGGCCGGACGATCTTGCCGGGGTTGAAGAGGCCCGCCGGGTCGAAGGCGTCCTTGACCTCCTCGAACGCGCCGACGAGCCGCGAGCCGAACATCGCTTCGTGGAACTCGCTTCGCACGATGCCGTCACCGTGCTCGCCGGAGTGCGAGCCCCGGTACTCGCGTACCATCTCGAAGCACTCTTCCGCGATGGCCCGCATCGTGCGCGCGCCGTCGTCGGACCTGAGGTCGAGGATGGGCCGCACGTGCAGGGTGCCGACCGAGGCGTGCGCGTACCAGGTTCCGCGGGTGCCGTGGCGGGCGAAGATGGCGTCGAGGCGGCGGGTGTACTCGGCGAGGTCCTCGAGCCGCACCGCGCAGTCCTCGACGAACGAGACCGGCTTCCCGTCGCCCTTCATCGACATCATGATGTTGAGGCCCGCCTTGCGCACCTCCCACACCGCGCTCTGGAACGCCGGCTCCACCGCCTCGACCACCGCCCCGGGAAACCCGAGATCGCCCATCAGCTCGCCGAGCCCGGCGAGCCGGGAGAGGAGAGCGGGGCGGTCCTCCCCCGCGAACTCCACCAGCAGCAGCGCGTCGGGCGCACCCCGCACGAACCGCTCGACAGTGGGCCGGAACGCCTCAATGTCGCGCGCGAGCTCGATGAGGGTCCGGTCGACCAGCTCTACCGCGCTCGGGTCGAGGGCCACGATGTGCTGCGTCGCGGACATTGCCTCGTGGAACGCGGGGAAGTGGCACACCCCGAGCACGCGGTGCGCGGGCAACGGCGCGAGGTCGAGCTCGATCTCGGTGAAGAACCCGAGGGTGCCCTCGGAACCGACCAGCAGGTGGGCCATGTTGTGACCGCCGCCGGCCGCGGCCAGGGTGTCGATGTTGTAGCCGCCGACCCGACGGAGCAGGGCCGGGAAGCGGCGCGCGATCTCGTCGGCTTCACGGGCGCCGAGCGCACGCATGCGGCGGATGAGGTCGGTGTAGTGGTCGTCTCCGGCGAACCCCGCGAGGTTGCCCGAGACCTCGCCGAACCGCACCGCGTTCCCGTCCGCGAGAACGGCGCTCACCGCGTGCACGTTGTGCACCATGTTCCCGTAGCGGATGGAGCGCGCGCCGCACGAGTTGTTGCCGGTCATGCCCCCGATGGTGGCTCGGTTGGCGGGCGACACGTCGACGGGAAAGAACAGGCCCCGGGGCTTGAGCCACGCGTTGAGGCGGTCGAGCACCACTCCCGGCTGCACCGCGACGCGGCGCGCCTCTTCGTCGACGCCGAGTACCCGGTGGAGGTGCCGGCTCGTATCGACGACCACCGCCTCGCCGACGGTCTGCCCGCACTGGGAGGTACCGGCGCCGCGCGGCAGGACCGGGGCGCCCGCCTCCCGGCAGATCGCGATGGTGCGCTCGATGTCCTCGGCGCTGCGCGGTGCGACCACCCCGATCGGCTCGATCTGGTAGATCGACGCGTCGGTGCTGTATCGGCCCCGGCTCTCGGGGTCGAACCACACCTCGCCCTCGATCTCGCGCCGAAGGCGCGCGGCAAGTCCCGCGTCTCCCGGCCGAAGGTGCGTGCGATGCCTCACGAACGATGTCTCATGCGCGGTGCGCCGCCTTCGGTCAGTCGCGCATCAGGGCCGGCAGCCAGGTCGCGACCTCCGGCACCGCGATGGCGGCCAGCATGAATGCGACGAGGGCGTAGAAGAAGGGCATGTTCGCGCGCAGCACCACCATCTGGTCCACGTTGGCGATGCGCCCGGCGATGATGAGGGCGATGGCGAGGGGCGGCGTGACCTGCCCGATCACCACCGCGATGACCATCAGCACCCCGAAGTGGAGAAGGTCGACGTCGAAGGCGAGCAGGGTCGGCAGGATGATGGGGAGCAGCACCGGGATCAGCGGGTCCAGGATCATGCCCGCGATGATCGCGAGGATCAGCATCGCGAGGATGCGCATGTACTGACTGTCGCCGAACGAGAAGAGGTCGATGATGACGGTGAGCGCCTCCGGCACGTGGGCATTCGTCAGCCCCGCTCCGAGCGCGAATGACAGGCTCACGATGATCAGCAGCTCCCCGGTGAGCTGCACCGCGTTGACCATGACCCGGTACAGGCCCCTCAGGGTCAGCACCCGGTAGACGACGGTGGCGAGGACGAGGGCGTAGACCACCGCGAACGCCCCCGCCTCGGTCGGCGTGAACACGCCGAGTACCAGGCCCCCGACGATGATGATCGGCAGCCCGAAGGACAGCACCGCGCGCCGTCCGGTGCGCAGGATCTCGCGCCAGGCAAAGCTCGAGAACGGCTGCCAGCCGCGCCGGCGGGCGAGCCAGGCGACGATCAGGGCCTGGCTGAGGCCGAGCAGGATCCCGGGGATGACGCCGGCGAGGAACAGCGCGCCGAGGGACGTTCCGGTGACCGCCGAGTAGAGGATCATCGGCGAGCTCGGCGGGATCATCGGCCCGATGCCGGCCGACGAGGCGGTGAGGGCGGCGGAGAAGGGCGCGGGGTACCCGTTCTGCTTCATCGCGGGAATGACGATGGAGCCGGTTCCCGCGAGATCGGCGGTCGACGAACCGATCATCCCGCCGAAGAACATGCTCGTGAGCACGTTGACGTGGGCGAGACCGCCGCGCATCCAGCCGACCAGGGCCCGCGCGAACTCGAAGAGCCTGGCGGAGATGCCGCCCGCGTTCATCAGCCCGCCCGCGAGCACGAAGAGGGGCAGGGCGATGAGGACGAACCGGTTCATGCCGGAGAGCATCGTCTGCGGCAGGGTCAGGGCCCAGGCGCCCGACAGGTAGAAGTTGAGGATGACGGCCGCGGCGAGGGAGACCAGCATCGGCACCCTCAGCACGAGGAGGACGCAGAGGACGACAATCGATGCGGTGGCGCCGATCATGCGCGCGCTTCCGCCGCGGCCCCGGTCCCGGCCCCGGACGGACCCGCACCCCGGAAAGCGCCGAGCATGGCAACGGCGGGCGCGGCCGGCTCGCCTCCGGACCGGTGGGTTCTACGTTTGGTGGGAGCCATCGTCCGTCCCGCGGCGCGTGCCGCGGCGCTCCCGCACCAGGACCGCGATGAAGGCGAGCGCCGACGCGAAGCCGCCGACCACCAGCGCGGACGACGAATACATGCGCGGGACCTCGAGGTAGAGCGCCCGGTCCATGCCGAACAGCATCACGAACTCGACGGAGATCCCGGCCATGAACGTCAGCACGCAGGCGCAGAACAGGTGCCCGAGCGGGCCGAGGGGGCGGCGGAGCGACCGCGGCAGCTTCTCGAAGAAGTACTCGATGCGGATCATCGTGCCGCGGCGCACGGAGAGGAAGACCCCGGCCATGGCGAGCCACGGAACCAGCAGGAGAACCAGCTCCTCGGCCCAGATGATGCTCCGGTTGAAGGCGTAGCGGCCGACCGCGTTGGCGAAGATGGTGAGGACGATGCTGCCGAGGGCGGAGACTCCGATGATCTCCGCCACCCGGTTGACGGCGCGGTCGACGGGGCCGAGGCCGTCGTCCGGATCATGAAGCTCCTGGCGTCGCGACGCTTCC
>JAJECB010000230.1 GCA_022822245.1 Gammaproteobacteria bacterium | reverse complement strand
GAGGAAGCTGATGAGGACGTTCATCAGGAAGCCCCTGGTCACCAGGAACGGGAGCCACCGCCAGAGCGCGTCGAAGGCCTGCGCCATCGTGTAGCCCCTGGCGTCGGCGGCGGCCGCGAACGGCCAGGCGGCGACGAGGGCCACGACGAGGAGCAGCTTCCACGGCGCGGCCGACCCGACCCAGCGGCTGAAGGCGAGGTCGGCGGGGCGGCCGGGGGCGCGGGCGCGCGCCGCGGCCGGCAAAAGCACGGGGAGATCGCTCCGCCGCGCCGCGCTCACCCCGGGAATGGCCGCGAACACCGGCATCGGTCAGCCCCCGTACCCCGGGATGCGGAGCGCCCGTTCCCAGCGGGTCATGCCGAGCACCAGCACCCCCACCAGGGTGATGTAGACGATGAACATGAGCAGCATGCAGGCGTTCTGGGAGGTCGAATAGTCGTTGTAGATGCTGACGAGCTGGTAGAGCAGCTCCGGAACCGCGATGACGATCGCCTGGGTGGTCGTCTTCACGAGGTTCACGAGGTTGTTGTTGAGGGCGGGGAGGCTCACCCGGAACGCAAGCGGAAGCACCACGTAGACGTAGATCTGGAGCCGGGACATCCCGAGGGAGTCCGCCGCTTCGCGGGTCGATTCCGGGATCGCCTCGATCCCGGCCCGGAAGATCTCGACGTTGAAGGCCCCGGCGAAGAACGAGAGCGAGATGATCGCCCAGCCGACGTTGGAGATGATGGGGACCTCGAGCCAGCCGTCCGGCGAATAGGTGGGGGTGAACTGCCCGAGCGCGAAGTAGAAGAAGAGGAGCTGGATGAGGGGCGGGGTGTTGCGGAAGAACTGGATGTACCCCTGCACGATCGCGCGGACCACCGCGCTCCGCGAGCCCTGCAGCCACGCGCCCGCCACCCCGAGCACCACGCTCAGGACGACGCACGCCACCGAGAGTTGAAGGGTCATCCAGAGCCCCTCCCCGACCCGGGCCGTCTGCACCGGGTCGTAGAGGTAGATGAAGTTCCACTTCGGGTGGGTATCCGCGAGGGTGCGGAAGTACGCCTGGATGGACTCGATCACCCCGGTGCTCCGCGGCCGGCGTTGCGGCGGACGAAGGCGAGGACTCCGGCTTCTTCCGGACGGGTCACCGTCACGTCAGCGCTCGCCCCCGGGGGAAGCGCACCGTCCTCCCGGGAGCATCTTCCCGGGAGCGCGGGCGTCCAGCCCCCGCAGGCCCGATTTACCCCCACCGCCCACGCCACGCGGGCTGGAAGCCCGCGCTCCCAGGGGGAGGCCCGACGGTCCGCACCGCGCACCGGGAGGCGTCCGTCCCGATGGAAGGCAGGCGGCGGGGCGCCCCGGGACGCCCCGCCCGCCGCCGTTCAATCCGCCTGCGCGCGCCGGCGGCGTCCTGCCGCTACTGCCCGGCCAGCCAGTCGGCGAAGTGCGCGTGCTGGTCCTTCAGGTACTGCGTGGCCTGGATCCCCCACTTCGCCTCGAGCTCGATGAGGCGGCCGGACTGGTGCCAGTTGTAGGTCATCCCGGACATGAAGTTGCCGAAGACGCAGTGCCGTTCGCCGAGCGGGACGGCGAGACCCCACGGGTTGTCGTCCTCGGAGGCGAGCGGCATCTCGAACTCGTCGTAGTTGCCGGACGCGAGGTCGGACATGATCGACGAGTCGTCGTACACCCAGGCAATGCACTTCTTGTCGCGAAGCGCCTGCTTCGCCTCGGCGTTGCCGGTGAACGCGATGATGTTCGCGCCGTAGCGCTCGGTCACGATCTTGTTGTAGAACGCGCCCTGCTTGCCGCACACCGGCTTGTCGCGGAGGTTCTCCCACTCGGTGAGCCCGAGGGCCTTCGGCGACATCACGTTGGTGCCCGAGGTGTAGTAGTTGGGCTGGGTGATGCCGACGATCTTCCTCCGGTCCACGCGGTCCGACATGGTCGCGATCATCATGTCGATCTTGCCCTGCTCGAGGAACTGCATGCGGTTGGACGACTGGACGGGCACGAGCTCGAGCTCGACCCCCATCGCGTCTGCGACGTCCTTCGCAAGGTCCGCCTCCATGCCGATGAGGGCGCCGTCCTCGCCGCGGTACCCCCACGGCTTGTAGTCGGCCTTGACGCCGACGACCACCTTGCCGCGCTGCATCACGTTGTTCCACACGTCGTTCGTGCACTCGGCGGCGGCGGTAGCGGAGATGGATCCGGCCACGAGCCCGGCGAGCGCGGCGCCGAATGCGCCGCGGCGGATGAAGTAGTTGCGCATGACTGTTCTCCCTGGTTCTCGGTAATCTTTCATGGGCGGGTTCCGTGCGTCGTTTCTGCTCGGCACCGGGCGAGCCCGGAACCTGGCGCCGGAAGCATGCGCGGCGGCCTGCCTTCGCACCTGCCCGAAAGAAGCATCCAGGAATGTACCACCACGCAACGGGAATCCCGAAAGCCCGCGGCGGGGAACCGCCGCGCGACGCATCCCCCGCCCCGCCTCGCTTCAGCGGTATCGTTCCCCTTCGTCGCGCCGGTAGCCCCAACCCGCGAGGAGCCCGGCGGCGACGGTGTAGCCGGCGATCCAGAGCCACGACCCGGGAGGCCACGGCGCCTCCGCGACCGCCCTCCACGCGAGCTCCGCGACGTGCCTCGTCACGAGGCACCGCGACACCGCTTCGAGCAGGTCCGGAAAGAGCCGCGGCGAGAGGAAGAGCCCCCCACCGAACGCGAGGCCGAGGTAGACGATGTTGGCGACCGGGAGGGCCGCGCGAAAGGTCACCCAGTAGCCGATGGCGATGCCCATGAGGGAGAACGGCACGCTCGCGGCGATGAGCACGAGGCCGAGACGCAGCCACGCGGCGGCGCCGAGGGCGACCGGCATGAGGACGTGGGCGACGAGGACGACCAGCCCCGCCGCGGTGACCGCGAACGCCACGGCCGGCACGACGGCTCCCGCGAGGCGGACCGCGACCGGCGCGGGGAGGATGCGTTCGAACGTCGACCAGGGGGAGGACCGGCCCTCTGCGATGCCGACCCCGAACTGGAAGAAGGCGACCCCCATCACCGCGAACACCGTGAACGAGGCCATGATGGCGTTGGCCTCGGGGGTGGTGTCGGCAAGCCCGGCGCCGAGGAAGACGAGGATCACGCTCGGCATGGCGAGGGTCCCCGCGACGTAGGCGGGAGTGCGAAGGAGGGTGAGGAGCCGCATGCGGACGTGGGCGAGAGAGAGGGCGAGCATCACGCCTCCTCCCTCGTCAGGCTGACGAAGGCTTCCTCGAGCCCCGCGGGCAGGACCTCGAGGTCGCTGAACGCGACCCCGGTCTCGACAAGCCGCCGCACCAGCCGGTCCGCATCGGGGGTGTAGAGGGTCACCACTCCCTCCTCGAACGCGCCTCGCGCGACCGGCTCGAGGTCCGGGACCGCCGCCGCCCGGAACCGTACCCGGCGGAGCGCGATCCGGCTCGTGATCTCCCGGCGCGTTCCTTCCGCGACCAGCCGG
>JAJECB010000189.1 GCA_022822245.1 Gammaproteobacteria bacterium | reverse complement strand
ATCGAGGACGGCGTCCAGGTCGCAGCCCCCCGGCAGCGTACCGAAGGCGCCTCGATAGCGGGGAGCGAGGCGGGAGGCGCAGAACGCTTCCGCCACCGCCGCCGGGCCGTGGCCGGTCAGGAGCGCCCCCTGGAGGACCAGTGCCATCAGCTCGGTGATCATGCGCATGCGGCCTTCCTGGCGACTTCGCTCGCCGAGCTCCGCCTTCAGCTCGTCGATCGCCCGGTCGAGGCCCGGATCGTTCCCGCGCGCCCGTTCCGTCTCCTCCAGGAGGGCGGGCACGCACTCCGGCTCGCGCCCCATGGCGCGCAGCACGTCGAGACCCATGATGTTGCCCGAGCCTTCCCAGATCGAGTTGAGCGGCGCCTCGCGGTACAGCCGCGGCATGATGCTCTCCTCGATGTACCCTGGCCCGCCGTGACACTCGAGCGCCTCGACCACCAGCGAGGGGCAGCGTTTGCAGTTCCAGTACTTGGCCACCGCCGTGCCGATGCGGGCAAGGGCGCCTTCTGCTTCGTCGTCGGCCGCATGGTCCATCGCACGCGCGATGCGCAGCCCCAACGCCAGCGCCGCCTCGACCTCCACCGCCATGTCGGCGAGCACGTTCCGCATCAGCGGCTGGTGGATCAGGCGCTTCTGGAACGCCGTGCGGTGCGCGGTGTGGTGCAGGGCCTGAACCAGCGCCTGGCGCATGATCCCGGCCGAGGACATCGCGCAATAGAGCCGGTTGCCGGTGACCATGTCCATGATGGTGCGGATGCCGCGGCCTTCGTCGCCGACCATCACGCCGTGGGTGTCCTGAAACTCCATCTCGGTCGAGGCGTTGGACCGGTTGCCGAGCTTGTCCTTCAATCTCTGGATGAACAGGTGGTTGCGCGTTCCGTCGGGTCTCCAGCGGGGCACGAGGAAGCAGGAGATCCCCATGCCCTCGGTGTACGCGAGCACCAGGAAGGCGTCGCACATCGGCGCCGAGCAGAAGAACTTGTGCCCTGTCAGCCGGTACTCCGCCCCGATCCCGGTCCGCGCGCCGGACGGCACCGCGACCGTCGAGTTGGCGCGCACGTCCGAGCCTCCCTGCTTCTCGGTCATGAACATGCCGACCATGGCACCGGACTTCTCCGGCGCGGGAATGTCGCGAGGGTCGTAGTCGGTGGACAGGATGCGCGGCATCCATTCCGCCTCGACCGGGGGTGTCGTGCGCAGGGACGGCACCACGGAGTACGTCATCGCCATCGGACAGAGCACCCCACCCTCGGGCTGGCTGAACATGTAGGTCATCACGGACTGGCCCACGTGGCCCGCGGCGCCTTCGTGGTGCCACGCGAAGTTGTGGACCTGGTTGGAGATCGCGAGATCCATCAGCTCGTGATAGGCGGGGTGGTACTCGACCGCGTCGACCCGCATTCCGTGGCGGTCGAAGGCGCGCAGCTCGGGTCCGTGGCGATTGGCCTGACCGGCCTTCTCGAACGTCTCGTCGCGCCCGGCGGACCGCCCGACCCGTGCGAGATGCTCCGTGTGCCCGCCGCCGCCGAGGGCCGCGGTCCAGGCGCGCAACGGCTCGTCATCGCCCCAGAGATCCTGGTCCCCCAGGTGTGGAGGCATGTTGACGACCTCGTGGGTCGGGAGAAGGGCGATCGGATCGCGGGGTTTCATGGCGTTCTTCTCGAGGTTGGGGCGGATGGCGAAGATGACGGGGCCCGGGTCGTCCCTGCGACCCCGGCCACGCTCGCAGGTCCAGCATCGTCATCGCGAACCTGCCGGTGCCGGCGATGGCGATGATTCCCGCCCTGCTTCCCGACGTGCTCGCGCGCTCGCGCCGCGCCGAGCGCAGGGGCCGATCGTCTCCGGGCCGGTCCGGGTAGTGTCTCATTCTGACATTCGCGTTCCGAGAGGCCCTTCCCGGCGTGCGCTCGAGGTCTGACGTGATGGGCGCGATGGGGCTGAGTCAGTGATATGATTCACTATGACTCGTATCGTGACTCACGAGGAGATCCGGATGAATCAGCTCACGATAAGGGGGTTTGACGACGAGTTGTCGGATCGCATCCGGGCGCTCGCGCGCCGGGAAGGCATCTCCCTCAACCGGGCGGTGCTGAGACTCCTTCGCCGGGGAGCCGGGCTCGGAGACGGCAGCAGCGGCCCCGACACGGTAGGCGACTCGCTGGACCACCTCATTGGCACCTGGACGGCGGCGGAGGGGGCGGAGATGGGCCGGGCCCTCGAAGATCTTTCGCAGGTGGACGAGGCGATGTGGAAGTGAGGATTCTCCTCGATTCCAATGCCTACTCGCACCTGAAGCGGGGGCATCGCCCGGTCGCCGAGCTCGTGCGCGGGTCCGGGGAGATCCTGGTTCCGTACGTCGTGATCGGGGAGTTGCTGTACGGCTTCCGGAGCGGCTCGCGTTTCGAGAGGAACCTCCGTGAGCTCAACGCCTTCCTCGACAGCCCGCATGTCGCGATTCCGCCCGTGACCCTCACCACGGCGGACCGATACTCGCGCGTGGCGGCGGCGCTGCGGGCCAAGGGGCGTCCCATTCCGTCGAACGACATCTGGATTGCCGCGCACACCCTGGAGACCGGGGCGGATCTCGTTTCCGGCGATCGGCACTTCGGCGAGATCGACGGGCTCGCGTGGATCCCCGTCGCCGCCGAGGACTGAGCGCCGGTACACGCTGCTTCGGCGCGGCGCGGGACCTCAGGTGGGGGCCGCGCCGATGCAGTCGGGGAGGGCCTCCTCGAGCGGGACGGGGCGGATGCCGAGATCGCCTAGGCCGAGGGCGTCTCTCCCGACCACGTTGTCGCGCTTCATGAGCTTCACCTGGTCTCGGGTGAGGGGCGGATTGGGGAGGAGCGCCAACCCGCAGGCGAGGACGTCCCACGCGAGGAAGGGGACGGGGACGAGGGCGGTCCGCGCGCCGACCTCGTCGAGCACGAGCCGCACGAGCTGCCGGTAGGGGTAGACCCGCGGTCCTCCGAGCTCGTAGACGCGGCCTTGCGTCGCCGGATCGGCGAGCGCCCGCGCGGAGGCTTCCGCTACGTCTCCGACGAAGACGGGCTGGAGTCTCGTCCCGCCCGTCCCGAAGAGCGGGAGCACCGGCGCCTGCCGTCCCATCGCGGCGAGCTTGTTCACGAAGGCGTCGCCCGGCCCGAAGATGACGCTCGGGCGGAGGATCGTGACCCCGTCGAACGCTTCCCGGACGAGGTTCTCCCCGATCCCCCGGGCGCGGACGTAGGGCGAGTCCGACCCGGGGTCGGCGCCGAGACCCGAGATGTGGACGAGACGCGTGGTCCCCGCCTCCTTCGCCTGCCGGGCGACGTGCTGGGCCCCCCGACCGTGGATCGCGTCGAAGGTCGCGCCGCGCTTCTCGACGTAGTGGCCGACGGTGTTGATGACCGAGGCCGCGCCTTCCACCGCCCGGGCGACGGTCGGCTCGTCCCAGACATCGGCGCGCACGACCTCGATCTGCCCGCTCCCGGCGGGTCGCGGGGGGAAGGACGCGCGCTCGGGGCGGCGCACGCCCACCCGGACGTCGCACCCCGCGGCGGCGAGGCACTCCACGATCCGGCGGCCGAGGAACCCCGAGCCCCCGAATACGGTTACCGGCCCGGCCGTCATCGCCGTACCTCCGACCGTTACTCCGCCGCCTTCCGGCAGATGAGCTCGACGGGGACGGTGCGGTGCTCGCGGAGCGCGCGGCCGGTGTTGGCGACCGCCTTCTCCGCGAGCCCGCCGAGGATGAGCGAGACGGCGCGGTGGGGCGGCTTTCCGCCCGCTTCGACCACCGCCCGCGCGCGGGCGGAGTAGGCGAGGGCGTCCTCGGTCGTGTCGCGCTCGCTCTCGATCGTGAACCCCGCTGCCGCGAGGTTCGCGCGCGTCTCCTCCGCGGTCGCGAGGAAGCTCGTCGCGGCGGTCCGCGCCCACGGCTCCGGGTAGTCCGGCTCGCCGCCCGGCCCCTGCACGACCTCCGAGAGGACGAGCCAGCCGCCCGGCTTCAGCACGCGGCGGATCTCGCGGTAAAGCCCCCGCTTGTCCTCGATGTTCATCGAGACGTTCATCGAGTATGCGCCGTCGAAGGCCGCGTCGTCGAACGGCATCGAGAGCGCGTCGCCCGGCTCGAAGGAGACGCGCTCGCCGAGCCCGAGCCGCGACGTGAGGTGCCGCGCGACCTCGCAGAACTCGGCCGTGAGGTCGATTCCGCTCACCCGGCAGCCGAAGCGCCGGGCGAAGTAGCGGGCCGGTCCGCCGAGGCCGCTCCCGACATCGAGCACGTGGTCCGTCGCGCCGACCTCGAGCCGGTTCGCCATGTCCTCGGTCGCCTCCACCCCGCGGCCGTGGAAGTGGTCGTAGGGGGAGAGCGCGTCGATGGTCGGGCGGGCCGGGTCGACGCCGTCCTCCCGCAGCCGCGCCTCGAGCCGCGCGAGGAGGTCGCCGCTCGTGTAGTGGGCGGAGACTTCGGATGGGGTGGTCACGGGGGGTTACGATCCGCGGTTGCTGTGGTGGAGGCGGTGCTGTCGCGGCACGCCGGGAAACGGAGGAGAGACGATGACCGCATTCCTGATTGTACGCGCCGAGGTGGACCCGTCCGTCCGGGACGCGTTCGACGCCTGGTACCGGGACGAGCACCTGCCGGACGCGGTCCGATCCTTCAGCGCCCTCGGCGCCTGGCGCGGCTGGAGCGACGTCGACCCCAAGGTCCACATGGCCTTCTACGAGTTCGAGACGCTCGCCGACGTGAACCGGGTGATGGAGTCCGACGCGATCCGGAACCTCATCGCCGAGTTCGACCGGAAGTGGCAGGGCAAGGTCACCCGGACGCGCGAAGTCGTGGAGTCGATCCAGAAGATCTGACCGGAAGACGTGACCCACCGCGGCCTGCGGGGGCATGGGGGCAGGGCGGATGCGTTCTTTGACTGTTTGTGCTGCCTGACAATGAGTTGACGGCGAT
>JAJECB010000016.1 GCA_022822245.1 Gammaproteobacteria bacterium | reverse complement strand
GAGGACTGCACGATGAATGTGAGGAGCGCCGCGATGAGGAATGCGAGCGCGAGCGAATCTCCGGTACCTTCGAGCATGTCCCGGAACCAGGGCTGTGCGGCAAGCGGTGCCGCGGCGTCCTTGAGAAGGACGAGGCCCAGGATGATGAGGGATCCGCCGAGGCAGGACGCCGCGACGGGCCTGTATTTTGACAGTCGTTCGCTGACCAGAACCGAGCCGGAGATCGCGAGCACGTAGAGCGAGACGACCTTGATGTCGAAGGTAACGAGCACCACGAGTGCGGACACGCCAACGCACCCACCGAGGATGAGGGCAAGCGCGCCCCGGGTGGTGATGAGCCCTGAGCGAAGGATGCTCACCACGATGAAGGTCATCGCGGACATGCTCTGGGTAATGGCGCCGGCGAGAGCTCCCCAGGCAAGGGCCGAGAACCGGTTCCCGGTCCAGCGGCCCGCAGTCCGCCGCAGCCGCCGGCTCGCCAGCGCTTTCAGGTTCTCCGTGAGGAGCCACATTCCCACGATGAAGAGGCCGAGTCCGCCCGCGATTCCTGCAAAGAGTTCGTTCACTGCGTCTCGATGTCCTTTTCGAATGTGGCACCCGGGGTGAGCGACTCCCGGGCCCTGTCCGCGTCTTGCGTTGCGGGCCACTGGCGGATCGCCTTTCTCGCCGGCTCACCGAGCTTGCCGGAGCCGAGGCGCAGTGCCGCGAGCGGCAGTACCGGTCCTGACCCCGTCGAGCCCGCCTCCGGTGATGGTTCGGTTGCTGCCGGCGCGAAGCGATATGCAGCGAGAGACTCGCCGGAGCTCGCGAGGAGCGTGAGGAGGATGTCGGCGAGGGTGGTGGGTACCTTGCCGGACATGCGCTTCGTCATCTGTCCTCCTTCTCCATTCGCGCGCGCAGGGGACCCGGCCGCGGAAGCCTTCCGAGGCAGGCTGCGAAACAGGCGAGCACGTGCTTCAACCCGGCCTGGACCTCCTCCGGCTGAAGCTGGCCGGTGAGGTAGGCCACCGGCCCTGAACGCACCGCACGACTCGCCTCGCGTGCCTCCCGCGCTCGCTCAATGTCCCGGCGTAGCTCGCGCTGGTACGCGCCCATCGCAGGGCGCAGGGTCGGCACCCGCCTGGTCGCCCTGCGGCCGGACAGAGGCTTGGTCATTTGGGCTCCTCCTTGTCCGCGCGCGCGAGGGACTGCACCAGGCGCACCAGTTGCTGCTGCCGGGTGAGCCCCAGCCGCGCGTACATTGATTTCACGTGGGACCTGACCGTGGCGAGCTTGCGGTCGAGCCGCGCGGCGATCTCGGGCACCGCCATGTCCTGGGCCATGAGGACCGCGACCTGGCTCTGCGTCGGCGTGAGCCCGAGGGCCGCCGCCGCAACGGAGGGATCGACTGCGATCCGTTGCGCTGGATCCACGAGGAGCACGAGCGCGGCGACGGGCCAGGCCCCGAGGTCGGTCTCGTGGTCTCCGACCGGATGTACATGGAGCATGAGCGGCGGGCGCGGGTCTTCGCGATTGAGGAGCATGGACCCGGCCTCTCTCGCGGACCTGTCGCGCGGGGGTCCAGGCTCGGGCAGGGTGCGGGCAAGGAGTCTTTGGAGGTCGGCGTTGTCCTGGGGGGTGCGGGCGAAGGCAGGTCCGACCCGAAGTCCCGTTCACGCAGGGAGCGTGCCTTCACGTGGCTCCGCCAGGACCCTGGTTCTACCCGCTGTTGGCACCACCAACTTCGTCCCTGCCTGAACACCGATCGCCTGCATGATACCCCCTAAAGGGGTATAACGTACCGAATTAGTCCAACAAACATCAACCGAGGGCTCATGCAGAAAGGCGTGGAGGTGGCGATACTCCCGGCTGCCGTCAACCCGGATTGGGGCCGCGAGCCGCGCATGGACCTGCCGAGGCGCGGAGGGAGATGCGCGTCCTGACGCGAACGGGCCGCAATCTGGGCCTGTCGGCGATGGGCTCTCCTCGCCCTTCCGGTTTGAGGAGTGCCTATCAGGCGTACGGGGCGACCCTTGGCCGGAAAGGTCGGGACCCCGGGGATGCTGAAGGGCTCCCCCAAGGGCATCGTTTCGCAATCCGATCGTTCATTGCGCGCGCGACTCATACATCGGAGCAGCGTAGCCAACCAAATTAACCTTGTTGTTGGGTACAAAATACCGTTACCCTCCGTGTGCCGCTGTAGCGGGAATGCTGCGGGGTTCGATGGACGAGGGACGGATTTGGGGAGAATTCTGGGTGTTTGAGCTGGTTTGGAACAGGGCTCCGATGACCGGTGCTGCCGGGGAGGTCACGCGGGAGGGTACTGGCGGGAAGTATCGGTTTGCCCGGCTGCCAGGCGATGTGCACCGATACGGAGCAGGCTGCCAGGGCACGCGGCATGCCTGGGAGGAAGCATCCTGCGGAGCTGACGATGGTCAAGAGCGTGCTGACCTGGACTCGTGCAGGAACGCGCCGCCGAGCCCTTGGACTGGGAGGAAAGCGATTGCGAGGGACCGGGAGCGGCTGCGATGGCCGATGACGCGCCTTCCGCATGGGACCGACCCGACGGGGGCGAGGGCGCCGGCTGGTCGCGATCGGCGTCATCCTTCCCGAATTGCCGGGGAGGCTGCGCGCGTCGCTGCCGCGCCCGGACTCACTCATGCGCATACCGTATTCGACGGGCGGCGACTGGCCTTGAGGTCATCCAGGATCCGGGCCTCGCTTCACGAGACGCGTCAAGCCTCGACGTGCGAAGCCTGGTTGCGCCGCGCTTCCTGTCCCAGCGCCAGATCGCCCGGGTCGCCCGGAATCCCGCCTCTCAGCGAAGGGAGCTCGACGCGCTCATCGAGTCCAATCGCCTTCGGACGAACCGGAACGAGAGGCAGCTCACGAAGGAATCGCTCGCTCAGCACCAGACGACGCGCGACCGCCTGAGCCGACAGGCAGCAAGGCTTCCGGTCGTCGAGACGGAGTTGCAGACGGTCAATGACCAGATCATGTTCTTGCAGGGCGAAGGGCGAAAGGAGGTCTTCGAACGCTTCGACGAGTTCGAACGTCAACGCACCTGGCTCCATGAGCAGCGCAACGAACTGTCCGAACTGGCCGCCCGCCTCGAGCGCGAAGCAAGTACGGTGAGGGAAGCGGCGTCGAGTGCCGGGCCTTCCCGCAAGCTCGCGCTGGAAACGGCATGGCTTGAGTCGGTAGCCCGACGGGTGGAGGGGGCTCGCGAGCGCTCCGCGGAAGCACTGCGCGAACAGGCCGCTTCGCTGAGAACGCTCGAGAAGGAGATCGCGCACGAGCAGGGCGAACAGTGGCAGGCCGGCTACGACCGGGCGCGTTCGGAATACGAGGGGCTTCGCGAGGAATTGGTCGAACGAGGCATTGACTTCGACCGCCACGAGCACCTGCTTGAACGAAGAGGCGAGCTCGAACGCGAGTTGGCCTCGCTCCGGGCTTCCGTCCGAGACTTGGACGACATCGTGACCGCGATACGAGATGCGCGTCTTCAGTTCGTCGAGGCGCATGAAGCGCGACTCCAAGGGCGAAGAGAGCAGGCGGACTCGCTCGAGGCGATGGACGCCGACGTGCGCCTCGAAGTTCTCCCGTTTCGCGATCGCGAGGACTTCGAGAGTCGGCGCGAGGAGTGGTTTGGCGGCGCAGGGCTGCAGGAACGCGATTGGACCGTGTTGTGCAACTACGTCTCTGAGGCCAACGGGCAGGTGCCCGAGCGCATCGCCACTCTCGCCGAGGCGATCCGAAGCGACATCGAGGCGACGTGCACGAAGCAATTTCCCTCGCAAAGGCACGCAATGATCGCAACAACGGGGCTGTCGAGCACGAGATGGAACAGAAGATGTGAGCTTGGCGGGAGTGACCACCCAGGGTCCAGGCCACGCTGGCGACGGGGGAACTCGACGACGGCAGACGCGTGTGGAGAAGGAACCGGCTCGGGCTCAGGCCCGAAGCGAGGGAAATCCACGGGAGCGTGCGGCACGAGCAGGAGGCCGCGGGAGGAACCGCGGCGATCAAGCTCGTCTCGGCGGTCAATGCAGGCCACATCCCGGGGAGAACCCGGACCGGTGCCGGGTTCGCGTACCGAAAGGCGTGGTGAGCGGCAGCCCGGCTACGACTCGCCCTTGGTGTTGTTTCTCGCTTTCTCTCGTGGAATCCCCCGGTGATTTGGCCGGATTGTTCCGATGACGGACTTCCCGGGATGACGGAGCAATCCGGGAACCTTGCGGTGGCGATGGAGGTTTCGGTTACCGCGGTGGTGTAG
>JAJECB010000463.1 GCA_022822245.1 Gammaproteobacteria bacterium | reverse complement strand
CGCGGGTACTCCCGGAGCGTATGGGAGACCGAGCTCCGCGCGCACGCGATCGCGAACGGATTCTTCGTCGGCGGGGTGAACCGGGTCGGGGTCGAGCTCGAGAGCACGTACTACGGGGCGAGCGTGTTCGTCGACCCCATCGGGGAGGTCGTCGCCCAGGCGGGCGGCGACGAAGAGGTGCTGGTCGCCAATCTCCCCCGCGAACGGCTCGAGGAGGTGCGCGCGGCCTGGCCCTTCTACCGGGACCGTCGCCCCGACGCCTACGCCGCGCTCGTGCGGCCCTGATGCGCGTCGAGACCATCACCTCATATGCAGGTACTTATAAGTCTTTGATCCATATCGGTAAGACCTGGCGATCCAATCCAAACTGACGCTTCGGGAGCCCGCTGCAGGCGACAGACGATATGATAGATCAATGAGTTATAAGTACCTGCATGTGACCATCATCATGGAGTGCACACAATGAAGGTGGGGCTCTACCTCGCGACCCAGTTCACCCCGGATACGCCCCTCGGCCCGCAGCCCGCGAACCTCGTCGAGCAGGTTCGCGCGGCGCGCGCCAACGGCTTCTCGTCGCTCTGGGCGGCCCAGCACTTTCTGACCGCCCCGGTGCAGATGCTCCAGACGATGCCCCTTCTCGCGCGGCTCGTTCCGGAGGCGGAGGGGATGCAGATTGGCCCGAACATCCTCGTCTTCCCCGCCCTCAACCCGGTGCTCGTGGCCGAGGAGGCGGCGACAATGGACTGGCTTTCGGGAGGGCGCTTCGTGCTCGGCCTCGGGCTCGGCTATCGCGACGAGGAGTACACCGCCTTCGGGGTGTCGCTCCGCCACCGGGCGGCGCGGCTCGAGGAAGGGGTGGGGCTCATGCGCCGGCTGTGGGCGGGAGAGCGGGTGACCCACCGCGGGAAGCACTTCACGGTCGAGGACGCGGGGCTCGCGCTCAAGCCGAAGCAGCCGGCCGGGCCGCCGGTCTGGATCGCGGCGGTGGTCGAGAAGGCCATCGAACGGGCCGCGACCCTCGGCGACGAATGGCTCATCACCTTCTATCCGACCGTGAAGACCCTCGAGGGGCAGCTCGCCCGCTACCGCGAAGTGCGGGCCGCGGCCGGGTTGCCGGCCGCCGTCGACTATCCGCTCTGCCGCGAGTGCCACGTGGGCGCGACGATGGCGGACGCCCTGAACGCCGCGCGCGGGCCGCTCGGGTACAAGTACGCGGCCTACGCCTCGTGGGGGCAGGACGACATCCTCGACTCCGCCGACCGCTTCGATCAGCCCTTCGACGAATTCCGCCCCGATCGCTTCCTCATCGGCGACGAGGCGTGGGTCAAGGACGAGATCGAGCGTTACCGGGATGCTCTCGGGATCCGGCACTTCATCATGCGGATGCAGTGGCCGGGGCTCGAGCAGAACCGAGTGCTCGAGAGCATCGAACGCCTCGGCCGAATCATCGCCTCCATCCGCTGACCGTGCCGCCGATCTGCGGCCTCCCGAGCCCCCTCTTCGCCCCGCAGGGCGACGACGGGCCCGTCGGCCGCCATGGACCGAGCCGGCCGTCTCGGGGCGGGGTTCGTACTCGCCGGGGGATGGCTCGTGCCGCGGAGGACGCGAACGGAGCGGTTGGACGATCGTTTCGACCGAGGGGCAGGATGGTCCGCGCGGGCGCACGACTCGGCCCGGAGCCGGGCCGGAGGTAGCGAGATGACAGTGGATATGACGATCGGCCGGACGGCCGGAGCGGACGTTCCGATGCGACCGGTGGCCGGGGCGGCGGTCTGGTCGGCCACCGAGATCGAGGAGCGGGGCGGGTGGCTGTACGTTCTGCGCCCCGACGAGATTGCCGAGCTCTCGGCCGCGGCGGACGCGGTCGTCGCGTCCGGCACCGATCTCCGTGCGCTCGATCCCGGCCGGTTCGAACTGCCTCGATTCGGGGCGGTGCTCGCCGGACTCCGCAGGCAGATCATCGACGGGGTCGGCTTCGTCCAGATCCGGGGCCTCCCCGTCGCCCGCCTCGGCCGGCGCAAGGCGGCCACGATCTTCTGGGGAATCGCGCGTCATCTCGGCGACGAGGTCGTGTCGCAGAACGGGCGCGGCAATCTCCTCGACCACGTGAAGGACTTCGGGCAGACCTTCCGCGATCCGTCGAGCCGGGGACCCTATACCCGCGAACGCATCGAGTACCACACCGACGCCTGCGACGTCGTCGGACTGCTTTGTCTTCACCCCGCGAAGCAGGGAGGGGAGAGCACCCTCGCGAGCGGTGGGGCGGTCTACAACGAGATGCTGCGCCGGCGCCCCGATCTCGTCGAAGCCCTGATGCAGCCCCTGTACCGCGACCGCCGTGACGAGGTGCCGCCGGGGCGCGAGCCGTGGTACGCGATGCCGGTGTTCAACTTCTTCGAAGGACACCTCTCGATCACCAACGAACCCTCCTACATCGACTCGGTGACCCGTTTCTTCGACGAGAACCCCAATTCGCCCGCCCAGCTCGAGGGGCTTGCCCTGCTCGACGAGATCGCCGAGGAGCTGCACATCGACATCGCGTTCGAGGCCGGCGACATGCAGTTCCTCCACAACCACACCGTGATGCACTCGCGCCAGGCCTTCTCCGACTACCCCGAGCCGGAACGCAGGCGCCACCTGCTTCGCATCTGGCTCCTCACCCACGACGGGCGGCCGGTGCCGCCGGTCTTCTACGAACGCAACGGCTCTCCCGCCTCCGCCCGCCGGCCGGGCGGCATCGTCGGCGCGGCGACGGCGTTCCGCGTGCCCCTCGAAGGGCTCTGAACCGCCGGGCGGGGCCGGTGCGGCGGGCTCCGCCAACCCGTGCATACGGCCGCGGGTGCGAAGGCACTGCGGAGCGCGCCACACCGGGGGACGATGCCGGGAACGATCTCCCTCAACGCATTCGAGCATGGGTCCGACGAGCATCCGGCGGGGTGGCCGCTTTCGTTTCGGATGTCCCGACCCTGCGTTACCATCCACCGCGCTGGACGTCACCTCGAGGGGAAACAAATGCGACTGAAATCATGGATGGCGGCACTCGGTGTCGTCGCAATCGCGTGCACCGCCCCAGCGGCGCTCGCCGCGGACATCAATGTGAGCTTCCGCTTCAACGACCCGGAAGCGGAGGAGATGCGGGCCGCGCTCGATGCGTTCGAGCAGGAGAATCCCGGCGTCAAGGTGGAGCTCCAGACGATCGCCTGGGGCGAGTCGCGCCAGCAGTTCCTCCGTGAGGCGGCGGTGGGGGAGGGCCCCGACGTGGTCCACATCGCGTTCGTGTGGCCGCGCGACATGGGGGCGGCGGGTGCCCTGCTGCCACTGAACGACTTCCTGGAAACGATGCCGATCCAGGGCGGATTCGACGACTTCATCGCGACCGTCCTCTCGGTCGGGCCGGACGGCAACATCTACGGCGTCCCGTGGACGACGGATACCTGGGCGATGGTCTATCGCACCGACGTGCTGGAAGCGGCCGGGATCGCGGAGATCCCGCGCACCTGGGACGCTCTGCGCGAAGCGAGCCGGGCGATTCACGAGAAGACCGGCAAGGTGGGTTTCGGCTTTCCCGGCGGGAGCGGACCGAGCAACACGATCTGGTTCCTCGCCAACTACTACTGGTGGTCCAACGGGAGCGCGCTCGTGGTCGCGGACGGAGACGGCTTCACGACCGGCATCACCGTGGAGCAGATCGCCGAGGCGATGGCCTACTACGACTCCTTCTTCAAGGAAGGCCACAACCCCGAGTCCATGCTGGGCGTCACGAGCTGGTTCGACCCCGCCATCCTCGAGGGCATGACGAACGGTGACCAGGGCATCGCGATCATGCCGCCGCAGCAGTTCAAGCAGATCCTCGCCTCCTGGCGGGAGCGCAACCCGGGCCAGGATCCGCCCTTCCTGACGGCAACGACCCCGGGTGGTCCGGAGGGTCCGAAGACCCACCTCGGCGGCCGCATGCTGGGCATCAACGCCAACACCGAGCACCCGGACGTGGCGTGGAAGCTCGTCGAGTTCATGACCCGGGGAGACGTCCTCACGAAGTACTACGGGAATCAGTTCCCGGCCCAGAAGTCGCTCCTGAAGAGCATCGAGTTCGGTCCCGCCCTTGGTGGCTTCGCCGAGCAGCTCACCCTGGCGCGAAGCTGGGGGGCGTATTCCGACGGCCCCGCCCAGATCGGCAAGATGTGGAACGCGGCCGGACGCGCCTTCGGCTCCGCGTTCATCGGTGAACGGAGCTACGAGGAGGCGGCGGCGGAGCTCCTGAAGTCGGTCGCGGATCAGCTCGACCAATAGCGCCCGACGCGGCGCCCGGGGCATCGCCGTCCGGCGTGCCCCGGGCGCCGCCGAGCACGGCAGCGTCGCCGGCATGAGGGGAGACCGGGCATTCGTGGCGCTCATGCTGGCGCCGATCTTCTTCTTCCTCGTCTTCTTCTACGGCTATCCGACCCTCTCCAACCTCTTCAACAGCTTCACGGACCTCAGTCTGCTGGGGCTCAAGAAGGGCGGTGAATTCGTCGGTTTCGAGAACTAC
>JAJECB010000003.1 GCA_022822245.1 Gammaproteobacteria bacterium | reverse complement strand
GAAATCTGGCGCGGACGGCCTCCCGCAGCGAGCTTTGATGAGCGCAGATCGTGCGGTCCATCACACGAGGAATCGAATGATGGCACGCACGAAACGAAGTCGGCGCTCCTACGGCGCCGGTGAATGGGGCCGGAACCGGGTCCGGGTGTTTCCCGACCCGAAGACCGGCATCTACCAGATCGAGTGGCGCGAGAATGGGCGCAGGCTCACGAGATCGCTGAAGCACCGCGATTGGTCGCGGGCCAAGCGGCAGGCGGACGAGGTTGCCGCCGGCTTGGCGGTCCACGAGCCCAACGGCAAGGCCGAACCCGAGCCCGAACCGCTCACCTTGGAAGCGCTTTTTGAAATCTACGGTGAGGAAGTGACGCCCACCAAGGCGTATACGTCCCGCATGCACGACCGGGCGGCGACGGCGATGTTCCTCGACTTCCTCGGACGGGACCGAAGACCCGAGACGCTGTCGCGAAGGGACTGGGACCGGTTCATCCGGGCGCGGCGCGCGGGCAGGATCGGTCCGAGCGGAAGACCCGTGTCCGACCGGACCATCGGAGGGAACCTCACGTTCCTGATGGCGGTGCTCAACTGGGCCGCGAGGTCGAGAGACGAGCACGGCCGCCTGCTCCTCGACAGAAACCCGCTCAAGGGTCTCAGGAAGCCCGTCGAGAAGAACCCGGTTCGCGTCGTCGTTACGGACAAGGAATACCGGGCGCTACTGGAGGTGTCCCGGCAGGTCGGGTGGCGGTTCCACGTCGCACTCGTGCTAGCACACGAGACCGGGCACCGAATCGGGGCGATCCGGCACCTCAGGTGGGCCGATATCGACCTCGATCGCGAAACCATCCGGTGGCGTAGCGAGCACGAGAAGACGGGATACGAGCACCGAACCCCGTTGTCCGCAAAGGCACTCGTCGTGCTCAAGCAGGCGTGGAGGAGGAGCCCCGGGAACGGGGACGCGCCGGTGCTTCCCTCGGCGAAGCATCCCTTGAAATGCGTGAGCCCGT
This sequence comes from Gammaproteobacteria bacterium, assembly GCA_022822245.1. The sequence goes on along the minus strand of JAJECB010000003.1, from coordinate 6,442 downwards.
CGCAGCCGCGCAACTGGTGGCGCAGAGCCGAGCGACTCGCGGGGATGGAGCGGAAGCACCGGAGGGGTTGGCACTCGCTAAGGCGCAAGTTTGCGAGCGACCTGATGGACCAGCCGCTCAAGGTGCTCTGCGAGCTTGGCGGCTGGAAGAACGCCAAGACGGTGCTCAACTGCTACCAGAGGCCCGACGAGGGACAGCTTCGGACGGCTCTGGAAGCCCGCCGCGGGGCGGGGGACTAAAAATCCCATTTGGCGGGAATCAAACGGCTGGAACTCGACTGCGACATCCCGTAAGGTCAAGTGATTCCGACAGATACCAGTCTCGGAGTCAATGCCGGACCAGCGTTTCCACGTGCGCGGTGGTGCCGTGGCGCGCGAAGTCGAGGAGATCGGCCTCGTTTTCCGCGGTGGCGATGCGGGTCATGGCCCGCACCTTCGAGTAGGAGATTTCACCGCTGGCGAAGGCTTCGGGGATGAGGGACAGGGAAGGCAGGCAGCGAGCCACGCGCACCTTCTCGCGGGCGGGACCGAGCGAGATGCCGGTGCGCCAGGAGAGCCAGTGGGCGCAGGAGCGGAAGCCCTGCCAGCGTTCCTCTTCGTCGTAGACCCTCAGCAGGCAGAGCAGCCGATATGTGGCGGCGGTGATGTGGGCGCTGAGCAGGGCGATCTCGTCGCCGAGGGGATCGACGTCCGGGTCGACCCCGCCAATGGGCGTGATCGAAGCGGCTTCAGCCGGCGCGGGCGCGCGCGTGGCGGGAAGGGCTGGCGAAAGAGGCGTTGGGGCAGAAGGGGTTGGGGCAGGAAGAGTCGGAGCGAGTGCGGCGGCGGCGGCAGTGGACATCGGCGCAGGATCCGGAGTCGGGGGTTAATGGCTGTGAGCTTACCTCCTTGTACCCCGATATTCGGTGTTTGTTCGGTCTTCTTCGCCTCGCAACTCACGCATTGCGCCAGGCAGCCTCGGCGTCTGTCAGGCCTTTTCCGCCCGCGCGAGGAGCTCTTCGGCGGTCTCGCATTCGATAACGGCGTCCGCTACGGCTGCGAGGCGCCCGGGATCCGAAAGCTCATTGAGCAATGGCGCGAGCCGTTCAGCAACGGGCGAGCCAAACCGCCGTCCGGCAAGCCGCAAGATCAGGGCGCGCTCCCGCCGGATCCCCTCGCGCCGCGCCTGACGGATCCCCTCGCGCCGGCCCTGACGGATACCCTTCTCCAGCCACTGCTGGTTCAACTCGTCTCCCCACTTTCTCACCCGCTCGGCCAACGCAGAAGACATTCCGCTTTCCTCCTCGGTTCGGATATCGAGATCCCGCCTGCCCTGCGGGCCGGTTCGTTCCTCCAGCACCTGCGTGATCCAGACCTCGAAGCTGTCGAGCAATTCCGTCTCGCCGATCCTTCGTAGCCAGTCGGCCAGCGACGCTCCCAGTTCCTCCAGTTGAGTCTGCGAGCCGGCCTGCTCGAGCATCGTCACCAGCGAGACCACGTTCTCGACCGGAAGCAGCAGTGGATCGAGAGCCTTGAGATCAAGGAGAAGATACCGATGCCTGGGGAGGTAGCCAACCAACTCACGGGGTACCGGTGCGAACTGATCATGTACTTCCGTTGGCGCATTCCAGCGGCGGTGGCCGTTGTAGATGACGAGGGGAAGGATGGGTGGGAATCGCGCATCGGGATCGAGATCATCCCGAATCAGACCCTGAAGAACACGGATCGTATAGTCGAGCATGCGCAGCGCCATGCGGGAGTCGACCGTCGACTGGAACTCGAGGAGCACCAGCAGATAGAGCCATTTCCTCTTGACGGTTTGCATCTTCCACAGCAAGTCGGCGTGCCGCTGCCCGAGTTGCTCTGTGACGAAGCTTGCCGGAAGCCTTTCCAGGGTCGTGAAGTCGAGATGATGGGCGAGGTCGCCGACGAAGCCGCGCAGGAGATCCGCCATCGTGCGCGCGTGTGCGAAGATGCGCTTGTAGGAGGCGTCGTGCTTCGGCTTCCGCATTCGCCTTCGCGTTTTGGGCATCGTCTCGCGTGGCGTATGGAGTTGGAAGAACGACGGAACCCAGGGGGAGGGCGGGCGTCAGATGGTCACGACAAGACGGTCGCGTAGAATCGTGGGCGGAGGAATGGTGTGATGGGACGTTCTCAGGTGCCGAGTAGCCCCAGCACCAGTTCTGCGCTGCGCGCCGAGGCGCCGCGGTGTTCTTCGATGACGCTCTGGCCGCTGCGAGCCATGCGGAGCCGGGTGTCCGGATCATTCAGAAGGGGAGCCGCGGCGGCCATGGGAGCGCCCGTCACGGTAATGCCGCCGCCCGCCCGCAGTGCCGAGACTACTTCGGCGAAGTTCTCGTGGTGGGGACCGATGATGGTCGCGCACCCGGCGGCGACGGGTGGGATGGGATCGGACCCGCCCATGGGTGCGAAGCTTCGGCCCACGATGGCGACATCCGCGAGGGTGTATGCCAGTTCCAGTTCGCCCATGGTGTCGAGGAGGAAGAGGTCGCGGGGGTGGGCGCGGTCGCCAATGTGGCCGGACGGAGGCGGGACGGCTTCCTTGGCGGTGGCGATGCTTTCCGGGTCGCGGCTGCGGCTCCGGGCGTGACTGCGGCGGCGGATGGCGGGGTCGAGGGCGGCGACGGCGTCGAACCGCTCCGGCCTTCGGGGCACCAGGAGGAGCTGGGCGGCGGGGGGGCGGGTGGCGATCAGTTCCTTCTCTTCGCCCGGGCCGGTCGATCCGGCGACGATGAGGGGCCGGGACCGGTCGAGGCCGAGGGTGGCCGCGAGCGCTTCGGCCGCGGGAAGCTCCGTGGCGGGGGCGGTGGTCGAGGGCCGGCCCGGGAGGGGGCGGCCGGAGGTGTCCCATTTCATCGTGTCGGTGACCCGCACCCGGTTGCGGGGGACACCCAGGTCGACGAAGCGGTCGGCGTACGCTTCGTTCTGGGCGGCCACGGCCGCAAGCTGGCGGAAGATGGGCCGCACCCACCGCCGCGCGCGCCGGTAGCCGCGGTAGCTGGAGGCGCTCATCCGGCCGTTCACCACGCAGACGGGGATGCCCCTCCTCGTGCACTCGGTCACGAAGTTGGGCCACACCTCCAGCTCGGTGAGGGCCACCACGTCCGGGCGCACGGCGTCCAGGAAGCGGCGCACCATCCAGGAGAGGTCGAGGGGGTAGCGGACCACGGGGTGGTTGGCCCCGTACAGCGAGCGCGAGCGCGCGATCCCGGTGTCGGTGGTGCTGCTCACGACCACCCGGGCGCGGGCGGCCAGGAGGTCGACCAGCTGCCGGGTCGCGGCGACCTCCCCCACGCTGACGCCGTGGACCAGCACGGTCGGGGGTTGGGGGCGGACGGGAGCGCCGTCCGTGGGCAAAGCCTGTACATCCGGGGCGCCCACATGTCCGAACCGGCCCCTCCAGTCCGTCCTCCACTTCCCTCTCGCGAGGCGAGCCGCCACGACCGGGCTGGCCAGCAGCGCGGCCATCAGGTAGAAGAGGTCGTAGCGGAGCATCTCGCTTAACGGTCGGTGGAGGAATCCGCGCGAGCACCGAGGGCGACGAGGCACCGGGCTGGCAGGGCGCTCTGGGGGCCGAATAGCCGAATCCCTGCGTAGCCGGGATGTCGCCCGTCCCCGAAGAGGATCGCAGTGCGTCCCCGAACGGTTATCATTTGCCCGTCCTCAGCATTCACCGTCGTTGATCATTCGCCCGTCGCGAATCTCCGCCATCGGGCAGTTCGGCGGTAGTCCTCCATGGCAATGGCGATCGAGAAACCACCGCAGGGCCCCGAGCCAGCATCCCAGCGCCCCGAGCCAGCATCCCCGGGCTCCGAGCCAGCATCCCGGCGCCCCGAACGAATCTCGCGGTTCGCGCTCCCGGATGCTCCCAGGGCCATTCTTCTCGTGCGCCTCAGCGCGCGGGGGGACGTGCTGCTGGCATCGCCCGTGGTCGAGGCTCTGAGACGCCGCTATCCGAAGGCGCATATCGCGTGGGTGGTGGAGTCCCACGGCCGCAGCATGATCGAACATCACGACGGTCTCGACGAGATCATCGTCTGGGACCGCGCCGCGTGGAAGGGCATGATCCGGGCCGGACGCTGGGGGGCGCTCTGGCGGGCGTTTCGGGAACTGCGCGCGAGGCTTCGGGCGCCCGGATTCGACATCGCCCTCGATCTGCAGGGGCTGCTGCGCAGCGGATGGGTGGCGTGGCTCTCGGGTGCTCCCGTGCGCATCGGGCTCGGCTCCAAGGAGGGCAGCTGGATGCTGATGACCGGCACCGTGCCCCGTCACGGCACTGCGCCGGGGAGCACCAGCCTGCAGTATCCGTACTTCGCGGACGCCCTCGGGCTCGCGAGCGAGGCGCTGGCGCTGCGGCTGGTCCTCGGCAACGAGGAGGAGGACTTCGCCGCACGCTTCATCGCCGAACATGGTCTGGAGGGAGGCTACGCGGCGCTCGCCCCCTTCACCACGCGGCCCCAGAAGCACTGGTTCGAGGACCGCTGGGGCAGAGTCGCGGGGCGCATCCGCGACGAATTGGGCCTGCCGGTCGTCATTCTGGGAGGACCTGCGGACCGTGAGGCGGCGCGGCGTATTGCCGGCCCCGTGGAAAAGCAGGTTCAGGGCGACGCGCCGGAGGAAAGGCGAGCCGGAGACGAGCGCGCGGGCGCCGGCTCGCCTCCCGGGGTCATCGACCTGACCGGTCGCACGCGGCTGGGTGAGGCGGCGGCCGTGGTGAGGCACGCCGGGCTCTTTCTGGGGGTGGATACCTGCCTTTCGCACGTGTCGGTCGCGTTTCGCCGGCCCTCGGTGCTCCTTTTCGGATCGAACATCCCCTATCGCGAAGCGCCGCACGCGCGGGCCCGCATCGCGCTGGAGCTCCAGCCCTGCGCGCCCTGCGGCAACCGGCCCACCTGCGACGGCGCCTTCTGGTGCATGCAGGCGCTGGGCGTGGACGAGGTGTTCGACCTGGCGAAGACCGTGGCCGGATCGCGCTGATCCACCGCTCCGGCGGCGCCCGCGGACCGCGCGCGGCCCGAGCGTCGCGCGCCATCGACATCCGCGAAGCGACCCCCCACGGAACCCCTTTCGCGCCGGGCACTCTTCTGCATCTATTCAGGTGTCCGAGGGCGTCGCCCCGGTGCCCTTCCCCGCCGACTCCAGCATCGAGCCGCCCTTGTCCTTTGTACATCTCCACTGCCACTCGGAGTTCTCCCTCCTCGACGGCGCCAACCGTCTCACCGATCTCGTCCACAAGGCGAAGGAGTTCGAGATGCCGGCGCTGGCCCTCACCGATCACGGGTGCCTTTTCGGGGCCTGGGCCTTCCGCAAGGCGGCCGAAAAGGAGGGCATTCGGCCCATCATCGGCATGGAGGCGTACGTGGCTCCCGGCGACCGGCGCCACAAGGAGCCGATGCGCGTGGGTGGGCGCGAGATCAAGAAGCCGTACTACCACCTCGTACTGCTCGCCCGTGACCGGGAGGGGTACCAAAACCTGATCAAGCTCTCCTCCATTGGATATCTGGAGGGCTTCTACTACAAGCCGCGCATCGACCGCGAGGTGATCGAGCGCCATTCGGCGGGCCTCATCTGCACCTCCGCGTGCATGGCGGGGGAGGTGGCGCGCGGGCTGGCCAACGACGACTGGGAGGCGGCGCGCGAGGCGGCGGAATGGCACGCCAACGTCTTCGGGGACCGGTATTACCTGGAGGTCCAGGGGCACGACACCCCGGGCCAGGACGCGGTGAACGAGAAAGTGTTCCGGCTCGCCGGGGACATCGGTCTGCCGGTGGTGGCGACCAACGATGCCCATTTTCTGCACGCCGAGGATCACAGCGCGCACGACGTTCTCCTCTGCATCGGGCTCGGAAAGGACCACGACGACAAGAACCGGATGCGCTATGACGAGGGGCTCTACTTCAAGTCGGGCTCCGAGATGGCCGAGCGCTTTCCGGACCATCCCGCAGTGCTGGAGAACACGCTGGCGATCGCCGATCAGGTCGACGTCTCTTTCGAGAAGAAATACTTCCTGCCCGAGTTTCCCATTCCCGAGGACCATGCGGACAGTGACGGCTATCTCCGGCATCTGAGCATCGAGGGCGCGAAGGCGCGCTACGGCGATCCACTTTCGGACAAGGTGCGCGCGCGGCTGGACTATGAGCTCGGGGTCATCGCCGAAACCGGCTACGCGGGATATTTCCTCATTACCTGGGACTTCATGCGCTGGGCCCGCGAGAATGGTATTCCGGTCGGGCCCGGACGGGGCTCCGCCGCCGGGTCGCTGGTGGCGTATTCGCTCTGGATCACCAATATCGACCCACTTGAGTTCGGACTCCTCTTCGAGCGCTTTCTGAATCCGGAGCGCAGGGAGATGCCGGATATCGACATCGACTTCTGCTTCGAGCGCAGGGGCGAGGTGATCGACTATGTGCGGCGCAAATACGGCCGCGACGCCGTGGGACAGA
>JAJECB010000521.1 GCA_022822245.1 Gammaproteobacteria bacterium | reverse complement strand
TCGACACTACGGTGAAGCGGCTTGAGGGAGTACGCCTTGTCACAGCGAGCAGATTGGCGTCCGCAGCAGGAGGTTGGTGAGATATGCGGGCTAGTGTCAGCTACGCCTTCAGCAGCGCGCATGCGCTCTTTCGGTCCGTGCGGCCCACTACCGCAAGCAGATTGGCGCCCTCGCGACGAACATCGGTGAAATATTGCGGCCAGGAGCCGGCATTCGCCGGCCCGGGAGCGCGGCGACGGAAGGTCCGTCAGTCCCGGCGGCCTTCGACCATCATCACGAGCGCCGGCAGCAGGAACAGGGTGAACAGGGTCGCGAGGGCGAGGCCGCCCAGCATGCTGACGACGAGGGGCACGAAGGTGATGAGCTCGTCGCTTCGATCGTAGAGCATGGGCGCCAGGCCGAGGACGGTGGTGAGACTGGTCAGGAACACCGCCCGGAACCGGTGACGGGTCGCCGCCGCGGCCGCCGCGATGGCCGGAATCATCGCGTTCTCCCGCCGGATCGTGTTGTAGCGGTCGAGCAGCACCAGCGCGTCGTTCACGACCACCCCCGCCACGCCGATCACCCCGAAGAGCGACATGGCGGTGAAGTCCCAGCCGAGAACCCAGTGACTGAGGACCGCCCCCGCGAACGCGATGGGAACCCCGGCCACCGAGACGATGGGCTTCCAGTAGCTGCGAAGAACCCCCGCCATCAGCGCGTACATGGCGACCAACGCGAGAGGAAACAGCAACCCGAGCGTGTTCAGCATGGCGCTCTCCCTGCGAGCCCCGCCATCGGGTTCGATCCGGATCCCCGGATACTTCGCGAGGAGCCCGGGAATGAGGCTCCTCTCGACCTCGCGCCGCGCCTGGATGGGCGTCACCACCGCAATGTCGGCGTTCGCGCTGATACGCGACGCCTGCCGGCCGTCGATCCGCGTCCGGGTGGCGAACTCGCGCTTCTCGGTGACCCGGGCCACCGTCGACAGGGGGACCTCGCCCCCGCCCGGCCGGCGAATGCGCTCGCCGGCGAGGTCCCGGAGGCTTCGCCGGCGTTCGGGCGGATACCGCACCATCACCTTGACTTCCTCGCGGCCTCTCTGGAGCCGCTGGACCTCGACGCCGTGGAAGTTGGCCCGAAGCTGCGCGCCGATGGCGGCCGGGGTGAGGCCCGCCGCCTTCCCGGCCGGGGTGAGCCCGATCTCGAAGTGCCGCTTTCCGAGCGACCGGTCGTCCGAGATGCCGTGGATGCCGGGCATGGCCGCGAGGAGCGCTCGGAACTCCGCGACCGCCTGGCCGAGGATTTCCGGATCGTCGTGCTGGACGGAGTATGCGACGCTCGGCGGGAACTTCACCCGCGTGGTGCGGAACTCGATTCTTCCCGCTTCCGGAACGACGCCCGCGATGCGGCGCCAGGCGCGCTCGATCTCCACCGGCGTCGCGCTGCGGCCGGGCCGCGGGTTGAGATGGACCCGCACCGAGGCGAGATGGCCGGCGTTCCCGGATCCGTCGATCGGCGACGGCGACGTGAGGTTGCCGGCGAGAACGCTCACCCCATTGATGGAAGTCCCGTCCAGCTCGTCGTTGATCGCGCGGGCGGCGCTCGCGAATCGCTCCGCGGCGGCGAGGGTGACCTCGAAGGGCGTGCCGACGGGGAGACGGAGGTCGGCCTGGATGCTGTCGGGGGCGTTGAGATCCCGGTCGAAGACGACGATCCAGACCGTCTCGGACCGGATGAGGAAGAGCGAGACGAGGACGACGGCGACCGCGAGGATGACGGTGAGCCACACGTGGCGAACCGCCCACGACACGGCGGGCACGACCATCCGGTCGCGGACGTCGTCGAGCCGAACCCGCACCAGGTCCTGGAGGGTGCTGAGGGGCGGCGCGCTCCAGGGCCGCTCGTGCGAGAGGTGGGCGGGGAGGATGAAGAACGCTTCGACGAGCGAGACGAGGAGGACGAACAGGGCGACCCAGGGGAAGACGGCCACCACCTGGTAGTAGCCCGCCGTCACGTAGAGCAGCGGCAGGAAGGCGATGACGGTGGTGGCGACGCCGACGGTGAGCGGGCCCACCACGGCTCTCGCCCCCGAGATCGCGGCCGCGAGTGCGTTCTTGCCCCTCTCGCGCTCCGCCGCGATGCTCTCTCCCACCACCACCGCGTCGTCCACCACGATCCCGATGAGGAGGAAGAAGGCGAAGAGCGTCCCCATGTTGAGGGTGAGATCGGCGGCTCCGAACAGGAGCAGGGACCCGACGAAGGACAGGGGGATCCCGAGGGTGACCCAGAACGCGACCCGGAGATCGAACACGAGGACGAGGGTGAGGAAGACCAGCACCGTGCCGATCAAGGCGTTGCGGAGAATTCTCGAGAACCGTTCGAAGACGGGTGTCGCCCGGTCGTTCCAGACGCTCACGTCGACGTCCTGCGGCGCCTCCCAGGTCGCGAGCCAATGCCGGATCTCGTCCGCGATGTCGACCACCGACTGGCCTTTCGCGGCCGCGACCCGCACGAACACCGCGGGGCGGCCGTTGAACTCGGAGACGATGTCCTCGTCGACGAATCCGTCCCGGATCCGCGCCACGTCCCCGACGGTCACGATCGTGCCGTCGAGCCGGGTGATGAGCGGGATGTCCGCGAACTCCGAGCCGGTGCGGCGTTTCGACACGGTGTGCAGGACCACGCTGCCCGCTTGCGTGCGGAGCTCGCCGAACGTGAGGTTGAGGGAGGCCCGCTGCACCGCATTGACCACTTGCCGCAGGGAGAGGTCGTGGCGGAGCAGCTCCTCCTCGCTCAGCTCAATCGAGATCTCGCGGTCGCGCGTCCCCTCGAGCGAAACTTGAGAAACGGACGGAAGGGCCAGCAATCCGTCGCGCAACTCCTCCGCGGCGAGCCGCAGCTCGTTCTCGGCGACCAGGGACGAGGAGACCGCGAGGGTCATGACCTCGAGGGCCACCTGCCAGAGCTCCACCTCGGGCCGTTCCGCGTTGAGCGGCGGAAACCGCTCGATCGCGTCCACCGCGCCCTCGACCGCGTTCAGCACGTCGGCGGGCTCGGCGAACTCGGCGACCTCGACCTCGATCCGGCCGCGGCCCTGAGTCGCGGTGCTGACCACCCGCGCGACCCCCGACAGCCCGACCACCGCCTCCTCGACACGACGATTGACGTCCTCCTCGACCTCCTTCGCCGACGATCCCGGGGAACGAACGGTGACGGTCACCGTCCGGGTATCGAGCTCGGGAAAGTTCTGGACCGCGAGATGAAGGCCGGTGAGCACGCCCCCGACGATGAGAAACAGCATGAGGAGATTGGCGGCGGCACGGTTGCCGGCGAACCAGGCGATGAACCCGGTCCGCGGGGACGGGGCCGAGCCGGCGGCGTCGGCGGGGGTCGTGTTCATGCCCGCCTACTCCGAGGACCCGGCGTCCGTCGCGACGACGGCGAGCCCCGCCCGCGCGCCCGGCAACGCGCCGACAACGACCCCCTCGCCCGCGTCGAACGCCTCGACCACCCAGCCGTCCGCGGCGCGCCCGATCTCCCTCGGCACGAACGAGCGAAGCTCGCCGCCGTCGACGACCCAGACCCGGCCGCGCTCCTGCACGGCCGATTCGGGGAGCACGTAAACGTTGTCGTGGGTGGGACCGGTGATCGCGACCTCCACGAACGTGCCCGGCCGGGGCAGCGACTCGGAGGGCGAACCTTCCCCGAAGCGAAGGAAGATCGACGCGAGCCGCGTCTTGGGGGAGACCACGGACGACACGCGAACGATCTCGGCCGGCCAGGTCCGGCCCCCGGCGTGGATCTCGGCCGGCCGTCCCACCGCGGGCGCGAGGTACTCGAGGTCCTTCGTCGCGATCGGCGCGTCCACCTCCAGCGCCCCGGACGGGAACACGACGCCGAGCCGCGACGACGGCCCGACAAGCTCGGCCGGACCCACCAACTCGCCGACCGCGACGTCGGAACGAACCACCCGTACGTCGAAAGGCAGGGAGATGCTCGTGCGCTCAAGTTGCAGCCGGGCCTGCGCGAGGGCGATCCGCGCCTTCATGGCGGACGCTTCCGCAAGCTCGAAGGACTCCGCGCCCTCCTCTCCCCTCGCCCGCTCCATCTCCATGCGGGCCTCCGCCTCCCGGAGCGCCTGTTCGGCCGCCTCCACCTCGAGCTCGTATCCGGCCGGATCGACCCGGATGAAGGCCTCGTCCGCCGCGATCGATCCCCCGTTCGCGAAGTCCGGGGATACGAAGACCACCCGGCCGACGACCTCGGACGCGATCCGGATCCGCCTCTCCACCCGCACCGATCCGGTGAGATCGACGGTGAGCGACTGCGCGACCGGGGCCGGTCGAACGACGCTGACGGCGGGCTTGGTCTTCTCGTCGGTGAGGTCCGACGCGACGCCTCGCTGCACGCGATCCGGTGCCCGAGCGAACCAGAGCGCGACCGCGATCGCCGCGACGATGAGGACAAGCTGGACGACGCCGAGCCACCGCGGCCGCCCCCCCGCTGACTCGGACCCAGTCACTCGCTCCGACATCTCGATCCCCTGTTTCTCTCGTTGACCGGTCGACGATGCACCCGCGATTCTGAACTACGGGGCCGTGAATTTCATCTGCCCGGAGCGAACCGCCTGTCGCCGCCCGCCGGCACCGGATATCCTGCGTTCATGGACGAAACGCAGCGCGCGGGCTCCCCGGTGGAGCCCACGGACACCGCCGGGGCGGGCGAGCCTCCGGCATCGGCCCCCGAGGACGCCCGCTTCTGCATCCGGTGCGGGGCCTCCCTCACGACCCGGGAGGTCGCGGGAAAGCCCCGGCGGGCGTGTCCCGCCTGCGACTTCGTGCACTTCGTCGAGCCGAAGGTGGGGGTGGGGGTCATGGTCGTCGAGGACGACCGCCTGCTCCTCGTGCGGCGCGCAATGGAGCCCGAGAAAGGCCGGTGGAGCCTTCCCGCCGGCTATCTCGACTACGGGGAGTCGCCGGTCGAGACGGCGGTCCGCGAAGCGCGCGAGGAGACGGGCCTTCAGGTGCGGATCACGGGCCTCGTCGACGCATTCCACAACCCGCCCGGGGCCGGCGCCACGGTCTTCCTCCTCTACCGCGCGGAACGCGTGAGCGGAGAGCCGACCGCCGGCGACGACGCGGACGCGGCCGCGTTCTTCGGGCGCGACGAACTCCCGCCTCTCGCCTTCGCGAGCACGTTCGCGGCGGTGGAGCACCTTCCTCCGGCGCGAAGACCGAGCGCGGGCCCGGACTGACCGATTTCGGGGCACACGCGGGGGAGGATCGGCTTGCCGCCCGCCGGGCCCCGGCGACCCGGGGTCGCGCACGCAGTCAACGGGCGGCGAGCATCTCCGCGAGGGCCTCGACGTGCTCCACCCCGAGTCCGCAGCAGCCGCCGACGAGCTGCACGCCGTCTTCCTCGATCCAACCCCGCGCCGCGCTCGCGAGCTTCTCCGGGGAGACGATGTCGACGAACTGCCAGTGCGGCATCTCGAAGTAGCCGCTGTCCGGATAGACGAGGGCCGGCCCGTCGAACACCCCGCGGAGCTCCGCGAGGGCCGGGCCGGTCAGGTCCACGTTCGTGTGCATGATGCCGTGGACGGGAGCCTGCGGGGTATGGATGGCGCGGATCGCGTCGCCGAAGTCGAGGTCGGGACGGAGGTAGGGGATCGGCTCCCCGCTCTCCCCCGGCAGCGCGCTGTAGCCGACCCAGACCGGCAGTCCCGTCCCGAGCGCGGCCGCGATCGCGGGGCGCGCGAGGTCCGGGTTGGACATCATCTCCATGATGATGAGGTCGGCGCCGGCCGCCGCGAGGGTCTCCGCCATCTCCGAGAAGCACTCCGCGGCACGCTCCGGCGAAGGCGCCCACGCGGGGTCGTGGCGCATCGGCACCATGTGTGACATCGAGCCGGCCACCGCGACGGGGTCCCCGCCGCCCGCCCGACCGCGCGCCTCGAGCGCGATCTCGACCGCGCCGCGGTTGATGGACTCGAATTCGCCGCCGAGCCCCGCCGGCTCGAGCATGATCCGGTTCGACGCATAGGTGTTGGCGACGACGACGGACGCCCCGGCGCGGATGTAGTCCTCGTGGATGTCGCGCAGCACGCCGCGGCTCGAAAGCGTCGCCGCCCCGCACCACACTTCCTCGTGCATCGGCGCCCCGCGGCGCTCCAGCTCCGTCCCGGTCCCGCCGTCGAGGAGAATCACCTCGCCCGCGGCGAGCCGGCGTTCGAGGGCCTTCATCGGTGAGTCGGTCATCGGATTCCTCGTCTCCCGGACCCCTGCCGGAGGGCGGCTCGCCGGGCGCGGAGCATCCTGACCATCGGCGGCCGGCCCGTCAACGTGCCCACCGCCTGCCCCCGCCCCGCGGAAACCGTCACCGACCGGAGCGCCCGCACGCGGGCCGGGAGCCCGCACTCCCGGGGGACAGGTTTCTTCCGGCGATTCAACCGGGTATTGACTTGAGCGGCGCCGGAGTCCAGGATGGTGCCATGCACGCACTGCTCGCGGTAGTAGTACTCGTCATCGGGACCTCCTGGGGGTCGGCCGAGACGTAGCGCTGCCCGAGAGCACGAACTACGAAAGCCCGCCCCCGGCAACGGAGGCGGGCTTTTTCATTTCCATGGGTGAGGAAATGGCCGAAATCGAACACGAGAGCGCGATCGAAGCGGCCGCCGGCGGGCCGCTTCCGGACCTTGCGCCGCACTCGCCGCACAGGCTCCCCCGGGGGCCGGCCGGCGGAGCCGCATTCCGGACCTCCGATCCGGCGGGAAACGGCGCCGAATCGCTGGTGGAGGCCCTCGTCGCGGAAGGCGTGGACCTCGTGTTCGGCTATCCCGGGGGCGCGAACATGCCGATCTACGACGCGCTCTTCGGCGCGCGGGACCAGGTCCGCCACGTGCTCGTCCGACACGAGCAGGGGGCGGGCCATGCCGCGGAGGGCTACGCCCGGGCGACGGGACGGCCCGGGGTGTGCATGGGGACCTCCGGCCCGGGGGCCACCAACCTCCTCACCGCCCTCGCCGATGCCCTCATGGACTCGACCCCGGTCGTCGCGATCACCGGA
>JAJECB010000439.1 GCA_022822245.1 Gammaproteobacteria bacterium | reverse complement strand
ACCCCCTCGAAGATGAGGTAGTCGGAGTAGTTGGGCTCGACCAAACTCGGCCTGAAGACCGGGTTGGTGATGCCGTACTTCTCCACGCCGCCCTTGATGACGTCGACGCCGATGTCGATCCAGCCCGCCATCTCGATGCCGCCGCAGAAGGTGATCTCGCCGTCTCCCTGCGACCAGTGGATGTCGCCCATCGAAAGGCCGCCGCCCTTCATGAACACCGGGAAGTAGCACGTCGAGCCGCGCGAGAGGTTCTTGATGTCGCAGTTGCCGCCGTGCTCGCGGCCGGGCACCGTGCGCGCAGCTACCTTGCCGGCATTCGCGCCCGCTTCGCCGGACATCTGACCCATCAGGGCCGTCGTGGTTCCGGCGAGGCCGTCGGGTAGGGTGCAAAGTGGTGGCACGCGGTCCGGACCGGTCTCGTACAGCGCCGACTCCCGTTTGTTCCACGTCGCAAGGAGCTCGGGCGAAGGAAGGGTGCCGATCAGCCCCGGATGGATGAGTCCCGGGAAACGTACCCCCGGGATGTGGCGCGAGCTCGTGTGGACCCCGTGGAAGTCCCAGCACGCCTTGCGTGCCTCGGGGAAGTGCCGGTCGAGGAATCCGCCGCCGTTCTCGAGGGCGAAGATGCCGGTGAACCCCCACTTGGAGTCCGCGAGCCAGCCGATGTCGTTGATGTCGACGACCAGCAGGTCGCCCGGCTCCGCGCCTTCGACGCCGAACGGGCCGCTCAGATAGTGCACCTTGGAGAGGTCGACGTCTCGGATGTCGTTCGCAGACTCGTCGTTCCTGATCTGTCCTCCCGTCCAGTCGTAGCACTCGACGCGGAACTCGTCGCCGGGCTTGAACCACTCCACGATGGGGATGTCCGGGTGCCAGCGATTATGCGTCTTGATGTCCTGATCCTCGGGCCGCTTGTCCATCTCGGCACGGAATACTATGTTGGCCATTGGGCTTCTCCTGTTTGCGGATTCTGAACCCGAAGGAACTGCGGACCTTCGCGTCATGCCGGCGAGTCTCCGGCCGAAGCGAGGCTCTCCGCGAGCCCGTGTGTACCATAGTTATGTTATATCGTCAACATCTCGTCCGTGCCCACGCAGGGCGGATTTGTGCTTCGACCTTTCGCCAGCCCTGGCAGCGAGTTGCCTGAGATAGTGGACTTCTTCCCCGTGTCCTGATATGAGTGTCGCGAGGCAGCGGTGGGGACAGGGAAGCTGTGGCGGGTCTATCGGAGGTGGCCGTCGACATCGTGGCCGCGGAGGACGAGGCCCGCTTCCGCGCCTTGATGCACACACACCACTACCTCGGCGCGGTGCCGGGGATGGGCGAGACGGTGCGCTATGTCGCTCATCATCACGGGCGATGGCTGGCGCTTCTGGTGTTCTCGGCGCCGGCGCTCAAGTGCGCGGCGCGCGGTGGATCGGCTGGGATTATGGCGTGCAGTTCGGCCGTCTTCACTTGGTCACCAACAACTCGCGCTTCCTGATTCTCCCCGGCGGTGAGCGCAACCTCGGCTCGCGCGTGCTCTCGTTGTGCACGCGCCGTCTGGTGAAGGACTGGCCGGCCCGCTTCGGTCACGAAGTGCTTTTGGTGGAGACGTTCGTCGACCCTGCGCTCTTCCGGGGCACCGTCTACCGTGCCGCCAACTGGCTCAAGGTCGGGCGCACCCGCGGCTTCGCCCGCAACGGGCACGGCTACCGCGAGCACGCCCGGCCCAAGCTCGTGTTCCTTCATCCCCTGTGCCGGGGCGCGTGGGCCCGGCTGCGGGCCGCCGAGCTCGATCCCCGCCTGCGACACGGAGTGCCGAAGATGACGCTCAGCGCCGCACAGATGCGATCCCTTCCCGAGTTCTTCCACGGCATCGACGATCCCCGCCGCCGCCAAGGCCGGCGCCATGCCCTGCCCACGGTGTTGGCACTCGCCGCTGCCGCGACGCTGTGCGGCATGCGCGGCTACAAGGCGATCAGCGAATGGGTCGACGATCTCAGCCCTACGGTGCTGCAGCGCTTCCGCGTGCGCCGCCGCGATGGCCGGCACCGCCCGCCCAGCCTGTCAGCGATTCGCAGCGTGCTGCTCCGCGTCGACCCACTCCAGCTCGACGCCGCCTTGCGGGCCTGGCATGAGGCCCACGGCTCGGGCGACAGTGCGCTGGCCATCGACGGCAAGACCATCCGCGGCGCCATCGATGCCGATGGCAAACCGGTTCATGTGCTGGGCATCGTCGGCCACGACACCAAGGCGCCCTGGGGGCAAAAAAAGTCGCCATGAGGCCCGACGCCGACCAAGGGGAGAAGCGCACCAACGAGATCGGCACCATCATCCCCCTGCTCCAGACGCTGCCCGATATCGCAGGGCGCACCGTCACCGCCGATGCACTGCTCACCCAGCGCGCGCTGGCCCAGTATCTGCTCGGGCGCGGCGCTGACTATCTGTTCACGGTCAAGGGCAACCAGCCGACCCTGCAGGACGACATCGGCCTCCTGTTCGACCAGAGCATCGCCCAACGCGGGCCGGACTTCACCGACGAGGGCGCGAAGCCCGAGCACGGCCGCCGCGAACGGCGCTCCATGTGGGTCTCCAGCGAACTCAATGACTATCTCAACTTCCCGGGTGTCGGGCAGATCTTCGCCGTGCGTCGCGAAACCGTCGAGGTCAAGTCCGGCAAGCGTCGCTGCGAGACGGCATACGGTGTCACCAGCCTGACTGCGGAGGTCGCATCCGCGCAACGCCTGCTCACCCTCAATCGCGGGCACTGGACGATCGAGGCGACGCACCACATCCTCGACCGGAGCTTCGACGAGGACCGCAGCCGCATCCGCACCGGACACGGTCCAGAGAACATGACCGTGCTGCGGCGCTTCGCCATCAGTCTCATCCAGGGGCGCGGGCTCGGCGTCGCCCAGACCCTGCGCAGGCTGGCCAGGAACCCGCGCCGCGTTCTCGACTTCCTGAAAATGACCGCCAACGTCGCCCCGCGGCCAGTGCCCGGCTGACCGACTCTCCCGATCGCGTCGATCGTCTCACCGCCGACCCTCGGCACACGACGAGGGGCGAGCGGTCATGCTCAAATGACGCCGTAGCCGGCTCTCGGGTCCGGGGGGCCGCTATCGGGCGGCGCGATGACGGCCAAATCTCGCACCGAGCGCCCGCCAAAGCGCCAACGAAAGCTCGTGGCACATCCTCAAGTGCCCCGAGACGTCGACAAAAATCAGAACGAATTTGCCGTGCGTGCCCACGACACGCTCCTTCACCCAGACGTGCGCGGCGCGTCAGCCGCCGGAGCCACCGACGATCGCCCGCCCTGCGACATTCGCTCGCCAGCCATGGAGGGCAGGGTCAGGCCCCCACGCGGCAGCGTCCAGACCGGCGTCTCGCCCTCGGCCACGGTACGGCGCCCCAAGGGCGCAATCAGAGCAGCGACGACGGCAGGCTGGCGCCGTGCTCTGCCTCGCGGTTGTCGCTCCGCACGGGGGAGCGCACGTCACATCTGCCGTTCGGTCAGGGCGACAGCGCTTCCGCAAGCGTCTCGGCATTGTGGCGTAGCATGTCGAGATAGGTGGACGCCGGCCCGTCCGCCCCGGAAAGCGCGTCGGAGTACAGCGTCCCGCCGACGGATGCGCCGGTTTCATCAGCGATCCGCTCAATCAGGCGCTGGTCCGTGAACGACTCGACGAAGACGGCCTTGATTCCCTCTTCGCGAATCTGCCGGATGAGAGCGGCGACATCTCCGGCGGACGCGTCGCTTTCGGTGCCCATGCCAAGGGGTGCGACAAAGCGCAGGCCGTAGGCCTCGGCAAAGTACCCGAAGGCGTCATGGGCGGTGACGATGGTGCGCCGGTCCTCGGCCAGCCCCGCGACCGTCTTTCGAATCTCGGCATCCAGAGCCTGGATTTCGGCCACGTAGGCCGCACGGTTCCCGTAGTAGGCCGATGCGCTGGCCGGATCGGTCCTGGACAGCGCGGCGGTGATGTTGTCGACATAGATCACCGCGTTGGCGGGGCTATGCCAGGCATGCGGGTCGAAGGCGCCGTGGTCGTGGCCGTGCCCGTCGGCGTGCTCGTCCTCGTGCTCGTCGTCATGCTCGTCCTTGGCGGCGTGCTCGTGCTCGTCGCCGTGATCATCCTTGTCGGCGTGGTCATCCTCTTCGGCGTGGTCGTCATCGTGGTGGTCGTCATCCTCGAGCCTGATCGGTTGGATCCCGTCGGTTGCCACCACGCGGACGCCGCCAAAGTCCGACGCCTCGACCAGCCGGTCCAGCCAGCCTTCGAACTCGAGCCCGTTGAACACGAGAATCTTGGCCTGGCTCACGGCTTGCGCATCGGCGGGACCAGGTTGGAAGACGTGGGTGTCACCGTCGGCCCCCACCAGCGTCGTGACGGCAACCCGGTCACCGCCGATGCGCTTGACCATGTCTCCCAGTACGGAGAAGGTGGCGACCACCGGGATGGGGGCGTCGGCGGCCCATGCCGACGTTGGAGCGGCCAACGAAAGACCGATGAACGCGGTTGCCGAGATCAGCAGACTTCTGCGGCTGGTCACTGTGTTATCTCCTTTCAGGCATTGACATGACGACGAACGATTGGCGCGGCAAGGCTGCCGAAGGGCCCGCAGGCAAGCGATATCCCGTAGACGACACCCGCCGCGAGGATGACTGCCGGCCCTGACGGCAATCCGAAATGGTAGGAGGCGAGAAGACCGCAGACGCTCGAAGCGATGGCGATGACGACCGCGGCCAAGATCAGACCGCCGACGCTCACCGCCCAGAAACGTGCCGCCGCGGCCGGAAGAATCATGATGCCGACCGCCATCAAGGTGCCGAGCGCATGAAAGCCGCCGACGAGGTTCATGACGACGAGCCCGAGGAAGGTGAGATGGGTTACGGCGCTCAGGCCGCTCACCGTGCGCAGGAACTGCGGGTCCACGCACTCGAGAACCAGCGGGCGAAAGATGAACGCGAGCACGATCAGCGTAATGCTCGTGATGCTGCAGAGCAGGATCAGCGCCGCGTTGTCGAGTGCGAGCACGGTGCCGAACAGCACGTGCATCAGGTCGACGTTGCTGCCGCGGGTGGACACGATCAGCACCCCGAGCGCCAGCGAGATCAGGTAGAAGGCAGCAAGGCTCGCATCCTCGCGCAGCGCCGTGACGCGGGCGACGAAGCCCGAAAGCAACGCCACGGCCATGCCGGCGATGAGGCCGCCCACCGTCATGGCCCCGAGCGAGAACCCGGCGACGAGGAATCCGACCGCGGCGCCCGGCAGGATCGCGTGCGCCATTGCATCCCCGGTCAGGCTCATCCGGCGCAGCAGCAGAAAGACGCCGACGGGGGTCCCGCCCACCGAAATTGCGATGCAGCCCATCAGGGCGCGGCGCATGAAGCCGAATTCGGCAAATGGCTGAACCAGTGGCTCCCACATCAGGACGCGGGCCTCCCGCAGTCGTGGGGCGGGCCGGCGCAGGCCTCGCACATCTGGCGGGCCCGGAACTGGTTCGCGGCCGTCAGCACCTTCGCCGTGGGTCCGTGCGCCACGAGGTCGCGCGCCAGCATCAGCGTCTCGGGGAAATGCGCCCGGACGGCCTCCGCATCGTGCAGGACGGCGATCACCGTGCGTCCCTCTCCGTGCCAGCGCCGCACCACATCCAGGAGATCGACCATCGTCCTGGCGTCGATGGCCGTAAAGGGTTCGTCGAGCAGCACGAGCTGCGCGTCCTGAAGCAGGAGCCGGGCGAAGAGCGCGCGTTGAAACTGCCCGCCTGACAGCGAGCTGATGGGTCGGCGCTCGAACCCGGTGAGCCCGACCGCCGAAATGGCCTCGTCGACCCGCGCACGATGCGCGGCACGCAGTCCGAAGAAGCCGC
>JAJECB010000021.1 GCA_022822245.1 Gammaproteobacteria bacterium | reverse complement strand
CGCGTGCCGGGCCATGGCTTCGCAGCTCGCCATGTCGGCGGCATCCAAAGCCGTGCCGGTGATGCGCCCGTTGGCGGCGGCGACGGCAGCCACCGTCTCGGCGGTGTCGCGGATGTCGGCGGCGACCACGGCAGCGCCTTCGCGCGCCAGCGCCTCGCAATAGGCGCGGCCCAGGCCCCGCCCGCCGCCGGTGACAACGGCAACCTTCCCCTCAAGCTGTGACATTGGCCCTCCCGCTTCTCTCGCCTGCACCTGTACGCGGGGCGTTGGTACGCCCTGTGAGCGTTTGTAGGATAGCCGATAGACGGAGGATCGATTCCGTTCGAATCACTTGATGGATGACGGGGGTTCCCCCCAGCAAGCTTGCACTACGCGGCGTAACCGAAGGAAAGGAGTTGACATGCACACGGCTCGTGACGGCCGGACCGACCTGCCCCCGCCTTTCAGCCAGGCAGGCACGGTGGCCGACGACGGACCGACTCTTTCGATTTGCCTGCGCTGCCGCGACGGGCGCGAGGACCGTAAC
This sequence comes from Gammaproteobacteria bacterium, assembly GCA_022822245.1. The sequence goes on along the minus strand of JAJECB010000021.1, from coordinate 14,290 downwards.
GCCGACCTCGACCGGCGGGGCGGTCGGCGTCTGGCGCACGCCGTGGCGGACGGCTTTCCCGACAGCATGGCCGCGAGCCGGGGCATCCGCCTGCGCGGCGTGAAATGCATGAGCAGTTGCAAGCGGCCATGCATCATCGCGCTCTCAGGCCCCGGCCGCTTCACTTATCTCTTCGGCGATCTCGACCCGACGCTCCATGCCGGAGACGCCCTCTCCGTTGCCGCCGCCTATGCCGAAGCCGAGGGCGGCTTTCTGCCCAGGCCCGCGCGGCCGGAGGTTCTGCGCGCGGGCATCCTCGGCCGCATCCCGCCGCTCGGCTTCGCGGGCGACCTGGTCGAGCCGTTTTCCTGATACCCCAACACCCAACTCACGGGAGCGACGTCCTGTGACCCGTTCCCGTTTGTCCCGAAGGCTCGCCGCGGCCGCCATTGCGGTCGCGATCATTGCCTCCGCCACCTCCCACGCAGATGCCGGCTGCCCCGGGGGAGGCGGCCGGTTGATCCGCGGCGGGCCGGTGCAGTAGCTTGCTCGCGGGGACGGCAGAGGGGGAGAGAGCCATGCCGGGACTGTCAAGGAACCACCGACCGGCGGCGGGCACGCTCGCCCGCATCGCCGCCGCCTGCATCGCCGCCGCCATCCCGATCCTCCCGCTCGCCCCGGCCCTCGGGTCGGACCCCGGAGCCATCATCCGGGACTGCGACGAATGCCCCGAGCTGGTCGTGGTTCCGGCCGGCACGTTCCGGATGGGCGACCTCTCCGGGGGCGGCGACGTCGACGAAGGTCCGGTGCGAACCGTCGAGCTCGCCCGCCACTTCGCCCTCGCCCGCTACGAGACCACGTTCGCCGAGTGGGACACATGCGTCGCGGCGGGCGCCTGCCGCCGCGGGGTGAGCGACATCGGACTCGGCCGCGACCGGCGGCCGGTGATGCTCGTGACCTGGCGGGATGCGCAGGACTACGTACGATGGCTGTCGGGTCTGACGGGAAAGGCGTACCGCCTGCCGAGCGAGGCGGAGTGGGAGTACGCGGCGCGGGCGGGGAGCGCGACACGGTTCCCGTGGGGGAACGAGATCGGCCGCGGCCACGCGAACTGCGAGGAGTGCGGGATGCCCTGGGAGGACCCGAGAACCGCCCCGGTCGGATCATTCCCGGCAAACGCGTTCGGCATCCACGACATGGTCGGCAACGTCTACGAGTGGGTCGCCGACTGCGGTCGCGAAAGCTACGACGGAGCCCCCTCCGATGGATCGGTCCAGGAGCCCGGCGACGGCGAATGCGCGTGGCGCATGATGCGGGGCGGCTCCTGGTGCAGCCTCCCGCGGGCGAGCCGGCCGGCCAACCGGGTGAGAGTCCCGGACGCCTTCCACGACATCCACGTCGGCTTCCGGGTCGCGAGAAGCCTCGACTGATCCGGGCCGTCGAGTACGGGGGGCGCTCGCCCGGCGGAACGGGCGGCCGCGACGACCCTGGCGAGCCCGGGGTCGCCGGGGCCGCCGTCGAATGGCCCGCCTCACGCCGCCGCCTCGCTCAGCGGCATTCCCGGCGCGTCGACGACCCCTTGCGCATGGTCACGGTCACAGACCGGAGACGAGGCAGCAGACACGTTCACCCTGCCCCCGGGGCCGGTCAGTCGGCGACCCGGTAGTCACGGATGACGTCGGGGTCGGGCTCGGCTCCGAGGCCGGGGCCGGTCGGCACCCGGAACCGGCCGCCTTCCACCGGCGAGACGAAGTCGGGGTAGAGCGTCGCCTCGAGCCGGGTGTAGAAGCGCTCCGTCCAGCTCCCTCCCGGGCGGCCGGTGAGGGGCATCGCGGCGAGGAGCTGGAGGGTCGCGAGCCAGCCCGGCCCGAAGTAGGGCGAGTGGGGCATCACGGTCACCCCCCGTGCCTCGGCGAGCGCCTCCACCTTGCGGAACTCGGTCACCCCACCCACCTTGGTCACGCTCGGCTGCGCATAGCGGACCGCGCCCGCGTCGAGCATGCTCCGGAACTCGAAGGCGGTACAGGCGTTCTCGCCGCAGGCGAGGTCGATGCCGGACTCGTGCTGCAGATGCGCGAGGGCGTCGAAGTCTTCCGGCGGGAAGATCGGCTCCTCGAGCCAGTGGAGGTCGTAGGGAGCGAGCCGGGCCGCCATCTCCCGCGCCACGGCGGGGGTCCACGGGCAGTTCGTGTCCACGCAAAGCGGCACCCCCTCCCCCATCGCGGCGCGCGCGGCGGCCACCTCGGGCTCCTCGGTCTCATGAAGCTTGATGGCCGGATAGCCCTCGTCGAGAGCCTCCCGCACCTTCTCCGCCACGAGCTCCGGGTCCCGGTACTTGAGCAGGCTCGCGTATCCGGGGATGAGGGGCGGGACGGCCGGCCCGCCAAGGAGGCGGCCGAGCGGCATTCCCGCCCGCTTCGCGGCGAGGTCCCAGAGCGCGATGTCGATCGCGGAGAGGGCGAATATGGTGATGCCGTAACGGCCGAAGAGGTGCATCGCCTGCTGGAGCTCGCGCATGAGGGCGGCGATGTCGGTCGCGTCCCGGCCGGTGACGACCGGAGCGACCGTCTCGTCGACCATCGCCCGGACGGCCGGCATGCAGTTGTAGCTGAACGCCTCGCCCCAGCCGACGGTGCCGTCGTCGGCCTCGACCCGCACGAGGAGGATGTTGAGCGCACTCCACGCCCGCCCGCCCCAGGCCGGCGGCGGGCCGCCGTGGTCGTGGGGGATGGCAAGGGGGATGGTGTCGACGCGGGCGATCTTCATCCGTCTCTCCGGTCTTGGGGCGGGGGTCGAGCTCCGTGTCCACCGGGGCGGCGGGCGCCATCGGCGCGGAGCGAGCGCTAGTGTAGCGGGGCGCTGACGGGACGGAATCGGCCATAATCGAGGCGCGACGGACCGGCCGGAGGCCGGACACCAGCAGCCGCCGGCGGCCTCGCCCCCGGACCGGTCCGGGCGCCCGTCGCACCCGCCATTCCGTACTCCGGTACGAAACACGGAGCGCTTGCAATCCGATGTCGAGCCGCAACGACGCCATGACCCTCGCCACCGACTACTTCGACAGCGGCGAGTTCGAGTCCGACCTCGCCCGCCGGGTGGCGATCCCCTCGGAGAGCCAGACCCTCGAAGGGCTGCCCCACTGCGCCCGCTATCTCGCCGAGGAGATGGCCCCCGCCTTCGAGGCGATGGGATTCGAGTGCGAGACCTTCGCGAATCCGGTCGAGCGGGCCGGCCCCATCCTCCTCGCGACCCGGATCGAGGACGATGCCCTCCCGACCGTGCTCGGCTACGGCCACGGCGACACCGTCCGGGGGATGGAGGAGCGCTGGACCCGGGGGGCCGGCCCGTGGAAGACGGCGCGCGAGGGCGATCGCCTCTACGGGCGCGGCACGGCCGACAACAAGGGCCAGCACACCATCAACATGGCAGCGATGCGTGCGGTGCTTCAGACCCGGGGCGGGCGGCTCGGCTTCAACGCCAAGTTCATGATCGAGACCGGCGAGGAGAACGGCTCGGCCGGGGTCCACGACGTGGTCCGGGCGAACCGGGAGGCGTTCGCGGCCGACGCCTTCGTCGCTTCGGACGGCCCACGGGTGCGGGTCGACCGGCCCACGGTCTCCCTCGGAGCGCGGGGGGCCATCAACTTCGACCTCCTCTGCCACCTCCACGAGGGCGGTCACCACTCCGGGAACTGGGGCGGTGCGCTCCCCGACCCCGGGACGGTCCTAACCCACGCAATCGGAGCCATCGTCGGACCGAGGGGGAGAATCAAGGTCAGGGAATGGCTCCCGGGACCGATCCCCAACTCCGTTCGCATGGCGCTCGCGGACGTCGAGCTCGACGGCGGGCCGGACGGGCCGGCGGTGGACCCGGACTGGGGGGAGCCGGGGCTCACCCCGGCCGAGAACGTCTACGCCTGGAACTCGTTCGCGGTGCTCACGATGGTGACCGGCGACCCGGCCGCCCCCGCGAACGCGATCCAGCCCTTCGCCCGGGCGCATTGCCAGCTCCGCTACATCGCGGGGACGGATGTCGAGAACGTCGTTCCGGCCCTTCGCCGCCACCTCGACGAGCACGGCTTCGAGGAGGTCGAGGTCCTTCCGCCCCCGCCCGACAACGCGGCCGGATTCGCGGCGAGCCGGACGGACCTCGACGACCCGTGGGCGCGGCGGGTGCTGCGGTCCATCGAGCGGACGTCCGGCCAAAGGCCCGCGATCATCCCCCAGATGGGGGGCTCGATCTGCAACGACGTCTTCACCGACATCCTCGGCCTTCCCTCGATCTGGATCCCGCATTCCTACACCTCCTGCCTCCAGCACGCCCCCGACGAGCACATCCTCCTGCCGCTCTGCCGGGAGGCGCTGGGGTTGATGGCGGGGGTCTACTGGGACCTCGGCAACCCGGACGACGACACCCCATGAGGGGCGTCATCAGCGCCCCGCAGCCGGAGGCGGCGGAGGCGGGGGCGGACGTGCTGCGGGGTGGCGGGAACGCAGTCGACGCAGCGGTCGCCTGCGCGCTCGTCCAGACCGCGGTCGACCCGCTCATGTGCGGGATCGCCGGCTTCGGGACGATGCACGTCTTCCTGCCGGGTGGGGATGCGGGCGCGGGCTCGCACCGAGTTGTCGACTTCCACGGACGCGCGCCGCTCGCGGTCCGCGAGGACATGTGGGCGGATCTCGTGCGGGGGGAGGCCGAGGACGGATTCGGCTTCCTGCTCGAAGGGGCGGTCAACGAGATCGGGTACCAGTCGATCGCGACACCGATGACGCTCCGCGCCCTGGACACGGCGCTCGAGCGGTATGGAACCAGACGGCTCTCCGACCTCCTGCCGCCCGCGATCGCGTACTGCGAGGACGGATTCCAGGTCCGCCCTCACGTGAGCGCGTACTGGAACGAGGGTCCGGTGTGGGGCCGCATCGCCCACACCGAGTACCTTACCCGTTTCGAGGCGACCCGGGAGGTCTATCTCCGGCCGGACGGGCGGGTCCCCGGAGTGGGCGACACGGTACGCAACCCCGACATGGGTCGGACGTACCGCCGGATCGCGGAACACGGGGCGGAGGACTTCTACACGGGCGGCATCGCGGCCCGGATCGTCGCGGACATCGAGCGGGGAGGCGGCCTGCTGTCGGCCGAGGACCTCGCGCGGGCCACCCCCGACGAGACCGAGCCGCTGTGGGGTACCTACCGCGGCCACCGGGTCTCGACCAACCGTCCCCCCGGGGGCGGCGTCATGGTCCTCGAGATGCTCAACATCCTCGAGAACTTCGACCTCGCCGCGATGGGTCACAACTCGCCCGAGTACATCGCGGTCGTGTCCGAGGCGATGAAGATCGCGACCGTGGACAAGGACACGAGGATCGGCGATCCGCGCCACTTCGAGACGCCCGTTGCGGAGCTCACCTCGAAGGAGTACGGGGCGCGGATGGCGGAGCGCATCCGCGGCGGCGAGAAGACCCACGTGCCGCGGCTCAATGCCGGCGGCGGCGAGTCGAAGGGGACCACCCACGTGTGCGTGGTGGACGGGCACGGGAACTGCGTCTCGCTCACCCATTCCCTCGGGCGTCCGTCAGGGGTGGTCACCGAGGGGCTCGGCTTCATGTACAACGGCTGCATGGGCGTGTTCGATCCCCGGCCGGGGCGGGCGGGCTCCCTCGCCCCCAGCAAGGCGCGGTTCACCGCGATGTGCCCGACGATCCTCTTCGACGAGGAGGGCCCCTGGTTCGTCGCGGGCGCACCGGGCGGGACCTTCATCACGATGGGGGTGCTGCAGAGCATCCTCAACGCGGTCGACTTCGGGATGAGCGCGCAGGAATCGGTCGCCGCACCGCGCTTCTGCACGACCTCCGACACCATCGACGTCACCAACCGGATCCTGCGCCGGACGGAACGGGCGCTCCGCGACCTCGGCTACCCGGTGCGCCGGTCGCCGCTCAGCTTCAGCTTCGCGGGTGTCCACGCCCTGCGACGCACCGCGGCGGGCGGCTGGGAGGGCGGGGCCGACCCCGGCCGCGACGGCATGGCCCTCGCGGTGCAAGCCGCCGGTGACCGGAGAGGAAACGGTCGCACGCCGCACGCAACGCCCGGGTAGCCCACGCTCCCGAGGCAAGGTATGCCCCGGAGCGCGTCGCCAAGCAGCCGGGTTGTCGTCATACTGTGTCGGACACCCGCCGACAGAGGAATACAATCGTGGCGACCGAACGACTGAGCCTGCGGATCGATGCGGGTCTCAAGAAGGACCTCGAACGCGAGGCACGGCGCGAGGAGCGCTCCGCGTCCTGGCTCGCCGTCAAGGCGATCGAGGCGATGCTGCGCGACCGCGCCGAAAAGCGGGAGGCGATCCGCGAGGCGATCGCGGAGGCCGACAAGGGCGACTTCATCTCCCGGGAAGCGATGGATGCATGGGTTTCGTCCTGGGGCACCGAAACGGAGCTTCCTCCGCCGGAATCCGATGTATTTTCGGGCCAGAGCAAGGAATGAACCTTGTCTTCCTGCCGTCCACCCGAACCGATCTGCTGTGGATGCGCACGTACTACGCTCGCGTCTTTCCCGGTGGCGCCAAACGCGCCGCCGAGCAGTACATCCGAGCCTCCCGCGTGGTCCAGGGCAACCCGCTGGTCGGACACCTCGTCGAAGGGATGGCTGGCGTACGGGAGTTCCCGATTCCCCGCCCGCCCTTCTCCTTCATCTACCGGGTGGTGGATGACCGCATCGAGGTGTTGCGGGTATGGGACCAGCGCGGCGATCGTTCAAGGCTCGGCTGAAGTCGCGAACCATCGCCTCAGCCACGGCGGAAACCCTGGACGATTTCAAGAGGTTTCTTCCCAGCTACCTCGATGACGAGCATCTTGAACGGGACCCTGCCTTGTGCCGAGCTTTCGTCGCGGAACCGGTTGAAAGACGACCCTTCACTGACGGCGTAGTCAGTGGCGACGTGACCTGGTTCCGCCTCCTGGCCCGGCCACGGACCTCGGCAACCCGAGCCGTTCAGAAGGCGGTGAAGTACTCCATGTGCTCCCATTCCGAGACGGTCATGAGGTAGCGGTCCCACTCGGCGCGCTTGAGCCGGGTGAGATAGGACACGAACTCGTCTCCGAGGGCGGCGCGGTACATCTCCGACCCCTCGAAACGCTCGATGGCGGCGAGCAGACTGCGGGGCAGGAGCTCGGCGTCATCGTCATAGGGGTTGGCACTGGGCGGCGGCGGGGTAAGGCCGTTCTCCAGCCCGTCCAGCCCCGAGAGGATCTGGAAGGCGAGCGCGAAGTACGGGTTGGCGGTGCTGTCGGCCGCGCGGTTCTCCACCCGGCTCGCCGGATCTCCGGGCGCGAGGAGCGCGCGCAGCATGGCGCCGCGGTTGTCCTCGCCCCAGCCGATGCGGTTGGGCGCCAACTGATAGGCGGTGTAGCGCTTGTAGCCGTTCACGGTCGGCGTAGTCGCAATGCAGGAGGCCGCGGCATGACGCAGGAGCCCGGCAATCCAGGCGCCGGCGGTGGGGGTCAGCTCGCCCTCCGCCCCGGAGGTGAAGAGGTTCCGTCCGTTCGCATCGGTCACCGACTGGTGGATATGCCAGCCGTTGCTCGCCGCGTTGGGGAGCCTCGGCCTCGCCATGAACGAGGCGAGGAGCCCCTCGCGGTGGCAGACCTCCTTGACCATCGTTCGGAAATTGACGGCCATGTCCGCGATCGTCATGGGATCGCCGGGGGCGAAGGTGAACTCGAACTGGCTCGGCCCCATCTCGATCTCGACGCTGCGAACCGGCATGCCCATGGACTGCGCGGCGCGCCGGAGCGTATCGAGAAGCGGCTCGGACTCGCCGTAGCGGGTCTCGGTCAGGTACTGGTACCCCCGGTTCAGCGCGCGCGTCGCCGGAGGGCGGGCCGGCATGGTGGTGTCGGCGTGTTCGCGCGCCGGATCGGTGACCTCGTAGACCTGGAACTCCACCTCCAGCCCCATGACCGCCCGCAGGTCCCGTTCGGAAAGCCGGTCGCAGGCGGCGCGGAGGATTCGGCGCGAGGCGAAGGAGACGGGCTCCCCCGAAGGCATCGCCACGTCGCAATGGATGAGCGCGGAGTGCGGGGACCAGGGCAGCCGGCGGAAGGTGCCCGGCACGGGCACCAGCAGGAGATCGCTTGCCCCGCGCATCGGCGCATCGCCGGTGTCGGACCAGACCGGAAACACCGTCCGGTGCGAGACGTCCTTGAGGAGCAGGGTGGAAGTGGCGCGGATGCCGGAAGCGAAGGCGTCGGCCAGCGCTTCCGCGGTGATCGTCTTGCCGCGCAATATGCCGTGGGGATCGGCGAAGACCATGCGGACGGTCTCGATCCCCCCGGCCTCGACCGCGGCGACCGTCTCCGCCGCGCGGGCGAGCTCCTCCCCGGGATACGCCCCGTATCGCGCGAGCGCGCCAGCCCGGATCCTCTCTTCTACGCCTCCCATACCCGGCTAGACCGACGCGTCCCAATGGCACGCGGCGCGGCGCTCGCGGTCCACGCGCATGCTCGCGGCCTCCCAATCGGCGGTTTCCGCAATGGCGTCGTTGGACACCGGCCCGACGATCCTCGACACGTCGACGCCGCCCCGCATCGGCAAGGCCGTCTCGTCGTTCCCGGCCACTGCCTCCATCGCCGCCCTCAGCATCCTGCGGTACCGGACGATGCCCACGTCGGTCCAGCCCAGGTGTTCCCGGGTTCGATCCTGGATCGGACCCATGCCCTCGACCGCCCACTGGTCGTGCACGTTGATGTCGAGCCCCATTCCCGTCCAGGTCAGGGTGGCCTGCTCTTCCGGATCGAATCGGTAGCGGTTGCGCCGGTTCGCAAGCGGCGCATAGTCGGGCAGGCGGTGCTCCTTCAGCCGCTGCTCGCGCATCACCTTCTTGTCGACCGGTTCGTCGAAGCTCGTGAACAACGAGTACCAGTAACAGCTCTCGTCATCGACGGGCACGTGCCACTGGGTGATCGTCATCTCGCGGCTCATCGGGATGCAGATGGCCCCGGGGAAGATCTGGTTCGTGACGCGCACGTGGGTGTAGCCGTTGTCCAGGTGCCGGAGGGCGGTCAGCCTGAGGCCGAAATCGGTCTCCTCGACCCGGATCTCGGGACGCGGGTGCTCGCGCAATAGCCGGGTCATCGGCAGGTCGGTGTCGGCCGCGTGGTCGCGGAACTGCTTGCCGTAGCCGTCCTCCGGATCTTCGTCCTCGAGGAAGCGATGCAGGAAGGAGGCATGGGCAGGGTCGATGCCGATCTCGAGCGCCTGCAGCCAGTTGCACTCCCACAGGCCCTTGAACGCGAAAACATGGCTTTCAGGCGCCCGGAAACAGTCGAAATTCGGAAAGCCGGGCGGCTCGTCCGGGCCCATGTACGCAAAGACGATGCCGTTCTTCTCGACGACCGGATAGGAGGTCGTCCGGATCCGCCGGTACATCCGCGAACCCTCGGGCTCGCCCGGTTGTTCGACGCACTGGCCGTTGCGGTCATAGTGCCAGCCGTGGAACGGGCAGCGAAGGCCGTTGTCTTCGCGGCGCCCGAAGCAGAGATCCGCGCCGCGGTGCAGGCAGTGCCGGCCGATGAGACCCAGCTCGCCCTCGTTGTCGCGAAAGAGGACGAGCCGCTCGCCGAGCAGCGTCACCGGCACCACCGGGCGCTCGCCGGCCAGTTCCTCGACGAGGGCGGCAGGCTGCCAGTATCGGCGCAGCACCTCTCCGGCGGGCCGGCCCCGGCCGGTGCGGGTGAGCCGCTCGTTGAGCTCCTGGCTGACCATGAATTGACTCCCGCGATTCGGAATCTCCGGAACCGCTCTCCCATGGTAGCGGGAGTTTCCATCGTCAGGAACGGGCGGCCTTGAGCAAGCGCTTCGATTCGAGGCGGTCCATGTATCATCCGAAGACCGTGGCTACGGCATCGGGAGACGGGTCGTCGAGATGAGTCTCGAATCCTGCATTGCGCTCGTGACGGGTCGGCGATGGCTGACCATTGTGCTCTCCCTGCTGGTCATGCTCGCCCTCGCCGTGGGCTTGCGGCACCTCGTCGAGGTCGACGTCGACGTCCGGAACCACTTCAGCGCGGACGACCCGCACATCGTCGCCCTCGAACGGCTCGAGGACACCTACGCGCTCTCCGATGCGGCGCTCGTCGCCATGGCACCGATTGAGGGCACCATCTTCACGCGCGAAGCGCTCGTCGCCCTCGAAGAGCTGACCGAGCAGCTCTGGCAAACACCTTATGTGACCCGCGTCGATTCCATCACGAACTACTCGCACAGCGAAGGCCGCGAGGACGAGCTGATTGTCGAGCCGCTTGTCGACGACGCGGGATCGTTGAGCGACGACGACCTCGAACGGATCGAGAGAATCGCGCTCGGCGCCGAGGAGATCGCCGGGCGCTTCGTGTCCCGGGACGGCCGGGTCGCCGGACTGGTGGTGAGTGTCGCGCTCCCCGAGGATCGGCAGCTCGGGAAACAGGAGGTTACCGACTTCCTCTCCGCCACTGCCGCCGAGGCGCGGGAGAAGCGCCCGGCGTTCGAGTACCACCTTACCGGCGAGCTCGTCCTCAATCGCGCCATGCGCGACGCGATCAACGAGGAAACCGCGATCCTCGCTCCCATCGCGCTCGGGACGATGCTGCTCGTCGCCGTCGTTCTGCTGCGCTCGATATGGGGAACGGTCGCGATTCTCCTGATGATGATCGCGGTCATGCTCTCCGCCCTGGGGTTCACGGGCTGGACCGGCATGAAGCTGTTCGGGGAGAGCGCGGCGGCGCTCTTCGTCCTGATGGCCGTCACCGTCGCGCATTCCGTCCATGTCATCGAGGGAATGGCGGCGGGTCTGCGCCAAGGAATGGACCGCGGCCAGGCGGCCGCGCATTCCCTCGAGATCAACGCGTGGCCGGTGTTCCTTACCTCGCTCACGACCGCGATCGGTTTCTTGAGCCTGAACTTCGCGGAGATGCCGCCGTTCAAGGTCATGGGCAACATCGTCGCCTTCGGCGCTCTCTGCGCCTTCGTCTACTCGGTGACCCTTCTCCCCGCCTTCCTGTCGGTCGTGCCCCTGCGGGTCCGGCCGTTGCGCGAGGGGCAAACGGATCCCTTCGATCGTCTGGGCCGGTTCGTCGTCTACTGGCGCACGCCCCTGCTGTGCGGCTTCGCGGTTGTCACGGTCGTGCTCGTCGCCGGCATTTCGCGGATCGAGCTCAAGGAGAACTGGCTGGAGCTTCTGGACGAGAGCTACGAGTTCCGGCGGTCCACGGACTTCATCAGCGAGAACTTCACCGGGGTCGAGACGTACGAGTACTCGCTCGATTCCGGGCGAGAGGGCGGCGTCACGGATATCGGATTCCTGCGCCGGGTCGATGCCTTTGCCGAGTGGTATCGGGCGCAGCCGGAAGTGGCCCATGTCTTTGGCGTTTCCGACATCATGAAGCGCCTGAACCGGAACCTGCACGGCGACGATCCGGATTACCACGTGCTTCCGGACGACTCCGACCTCGCCGCACAGTATCTGCTGCTCTACGAGTTCTCTCTTCCGGTCGGCCGGGACCTCAACAATCTCATCGATGTCGACCGGGCGGCAACGCGGGTGACGGTCGTGCTGAAGAGCCTCTCCACCCGCGAGAAAATCGAGCTCGACGAGCGCGCGCAAGCCTGGTTCCGCGAGAACGCTCCCGGCCTGGAAACGGGGGCCACGGGGGTTGCGGTCGTCGGGGCTCGATCGATTCAGAGGAACATCGAAGGCATGTTGCTCGGCACCATCGTCGCGATGGCCATCGTGTCCCTGCTCCTGCTCCTCATCTTCAGGAGCGTGCGGCTCGGCGTGATCAGCCTGGTGCCCAACTTCGCTCCGGCCGCCATGGCGATGGGCCTGTGGGGATACGTGGTGGGAGAGGTGGGGGTCGCGGCGTCGGTCGTTACCGCCATCGCGTTCGGCATCATCGTGGACGACACGATCCACTTCATGACCAAGTACGTGAGCGCCAGGAAGAGCGGGAAGCTGCCGTCGGAATCGGTGCAGTCCGCCTTTCACTTCGTGGGCAAGGCGCTGGTGGCGACCACCATCGTGTTCGCGCTGGGGTTCATGGTGTTCGGAGCGTCGGGGATGGCGACCAACCAGGCGCTCGGTCTGCTGGTCGGGATCACCGTCGTCGTCGCCCTGGTGGCGGACTTCCTGTTCCTCCCGCCCCTGCTGATGGCGCTCGACGGGACCAGGGAAACGACCGAGGAGATCCGATCCCGCCTCCGGCGCGCGTAGCGATCGGACCCGCGCGGTTCGATGCCATGGACCTGGCGAAGCTGCGTCTCGGACCAACGAGACATGTTCGCAGCCACCCGACTTCTCGCAAGCCCGGGGAGCGTCCAGTCGGAAGCAGCCTCGTACGCCTCGTTCAAGAAACCGCTTTGCAAACTTGACTCATCTGCAAGGCTCGGGACCCTTCGAGGAGTCCGGTTCGGGTGGTCGGGGCGCCGCGCGTCCCGGCCCGCGCTCGCCGGTCCGGGGCGAGAGTCGTGCTAGCATGCACGAAGAGGGTCCGGGGAAGGGGAAGGAGATGACACGGTCCCGTCGCTTCCCGTGCACCGCCGGTGATTTCCCGCTTTCCCCGCTCCGTTGTGATGGCCACCGACAGGAGCAGACGGTGATTCGTTCCTCCCTCTCCCGCCCGATGCTCGCGCTGCACGGGATCTTTCTCGCCGCTCTTGTCTGGGCGGCGGGGCCGTCGACCGGCCACGCGGACAGCGCCGAGGAAACCGGGCTCCGGATCGCGACCGAAGCCCGCGAACGCCAGAAGGGTTTCGGCAATTTCACGGCAAGCCTGGCGATGATCCTGCGCAACAAGCGGGGACAGGAAAGCCGGCGCGAGATTCGCCTGAAGGTCATCGAAGTCGAGGACGACGGCGATCGAACCATGTTCGTGTTCGACCGCCCGCGCGACGTGAAGGGCACCGCGTTTCTCGTCCACGCCCACAAGACCGAGGCGGACGACCAGTGGCTCTATCTTCCCGCCCTGAAACGGGTCAAGCGCATCAGTTCCTCCAACCAGTCCGGCTCCTTCATGGGCAGCGAGTTCTCCTACGAGGACATGGGCGCCTCCGAGGTGGAGAAATACACTCACCGGTTCCTGCGCGACGAGCCCTGCGGCGAACTGGAGTGCACCGTTTCCGAGCGTATCCCGGTCGGCCGGGATTCGGGGTACTCCCGGCAACTGGTCTGGCTCGATCGCGATGAGCTTCGCACCATGCAGATCCAGTACTTCGACCGCAGGGGCGCGCATCTCAAGACGATGGTCGTCGAGGACTACGAGAAGTACCTCGATCGCTTCTGGCGGGGCAGCAAGCTGACGATGACGAACCATCTCACGGGAAAGAGCACCGTGCTGCTCTGGTCGGACTACGAGTTCGGGACCGACCTCGACGCCGGCGACTTCACCAAGACGGCGCTCCGGCGGCAGCGGTAGCGTCGGGCGGGGCACCGCTGCGACGGCGGGCGATGTGGGGCAGAACCCCGCCGCGCTCCATGTCGGCCTTCATCCACCAGCGCTCCGAGCCGTCTGCGTCGCGAAGCAGTCGGTCAGGCAATGCTCGCAGCCCGCGGCACATCCGCCGGGCTTGAGCAATGGCAATCCGGGTGTCTGCCCGTTTACTTCTCGCTCGCCAACTGCCCGGCGGGTAGCTCGCGCTTCTGCTCCGCGATGCGGAACTTGAGCTTCTTGCTCGGCTTCATCGACGGAAGCGGGCTGAACCGGAGCTCGTAGTTCGCGGGGGACACCTCGAGGGTGAAGTAGTGCGCGATCAGCAGCAGGTTGACGGCCAGTTGCAGATCCATCCACCGCGAGCCGAGGCACCGGTGCGTGCCCAGCCCGTACGGCGCGTATCCGGGACTGCGGTGCTCGCTGCGGGGAGGCTGATAGCGGTCTATATCGAACGAGAAGGGGTCCGGGAAGATGTCGTCCATGAAATGCGTGGCCGTCTGGGCTATGTAGACCTGCTTCCCCACCGGTATCTCGTAGCCCTCGACGGCAAACGAGTTCATCACGTCTCGCATGGACATCGGGACGATCGGATACATCCGGAGGCACTCCATGACGAAGCGATGGGTGACGTCAATGTTGGACGGGTCGAAGTCCTCGGCCTCCGGATCGCCGTTTTCGAACAGGGCGTCGGCCTCGCTCCGGATCCGGTCGTGGAGCGCGGGCTGTGACGCCATCGCGTAGACCGAGAAGCTCAGCGCATCGCCCAGGTACACGCTCGCGATCAGCGCGGCCGAGAGGGCGAAGCGCAGATTCGACTCCGGCACCAACTGCGGATCGCTCGCGTGCAGGCT